>DUVO01000307.1 GCA_012841005.1 Bacillota bacterium
CCCCGGGAGAGTAGGTCGCCGCCAGGAATTAATTTTTTCTAAGATGAAAACTAATCATCCAACACATCTGGCTTCGCTCCCAGTTCTCCTCGCGGAGAGCTTGTCCAAAGCGGAAGACAACGGGCAACGCCCCAGAGGGTTCGTGAGCTTATGGGGCCATGCGGAGGGAGCCGGCGGCATAGGCAGATGGCTCTCGAGAAAGGGCTATACTCCTTTGAAAATTATTCTTAGGTCATAGAGAAAAAATATAAAACGGGGACAGTTCCCAACTTTTGGGGGACTGTCCCCTGCGTTTAATCCCTATTCAATTTCTGCTGCTTCAAATTCTTCAACAGCAGTGAGTTGCGGGATACATATAACCTGGCCCACGAAAATGATATCGGGAGATACTATCTGGGGATTGGCGGCGAGAAGATTATCAAGGGTAATGTTGTATTTTCGGGCAATGGAAAATAGGCTGTCTCCCCGTTGGATGGTATACAGGAATCCATCTCGGCAGTCCGGCGGCGGTGGGAAGGGTATGCAGATAGTCTGGCCCGGGAAGATTATGTCGGGATTAACTATCTGTGGGTTTGCCCTGAGGATGTCGCCGGGCCGGACACCGAAACGGCGTCCAATCCGGGCGATGGTGTCGCCGTCCATTACCGTATAGAGGAAACCGCGGCACACTGCAGGCGGTCTGGGGTAAGGTATGCAGATTACCTGACCCGGGTAGATAATATTTGGATTTACGATCTGGGGATTGGCCCTGAGTAAGGCAGTCATGCTTACACCGAAATGCCGTGCTATGGTAAAAAGGCTTTCCCCGGAACGGATAGTGTATAAAAATCCCTGGCAGGACCTAGGGGCCGGCGGGAATGGGACACAAATGATCTGTCCCGCATAGATAATATTAGGATCGGTTATCTGTGGGTTGGCTGCCATAAAGGCAGTAAGACTTACGCCAAAACGGCGGGATAGGTCCCAGAGGGTTTCTTTTGGTCTTACTGTATAGTAGAAACCGGAGCAGACCGCTGGTGGCGCTGGAATTTGGCCTATAATCCCTGGCCAGTCTGCAAGCCAGCCCCAGGGGTGATGGCCATAATACCAGTCGTAAATACTGGTTGGGCGTATGCCATAAAGGTCATAGCGATAGAACAGGTTGCTGTAGTAGGGACCATCTCCTCGAGGTATACTGCAGTTGGGGCAATGGCCATAATTACCATATTCCATACTGTCAGTGAGTTCAATTTCCAGGTTTTCTGGTTCTATAGCTTCTGAGGTACTGCGACCTCTTGGGTTATCCATTTTTCAACCCCCTTTTCGGTTCTGATTGGTTGTTACAATATATGCGGATTGGGGATAAAGGGGGAATCAATGGCAATTATTTATGTCCAAGGAGGAATTCCCCTTTTTTTGGCGAATAGACCAAGATATAACTCTTGCTATATGGAAGTCAACGGGGGGGAGGTGATTTGTTGCAAAGGGCGAAAAGAGCAGTATTTGTTTTATTGCTGGTATTTTTCCTGTTGCTTACCGCAAATTTAGGGATAGTCCAGGCTTTTTCCGAACCGGTATTAGAGATAGACGGGCGGGAGGAACCCCTTCCCCTAACTCCTGTCTGGACCGAGGCCGGTTTGCTTGTCCCCCTGCGCCCGGTGCTGGAGGGATTGGGTGTTGACTGTTTGAATTGGGGGCAGGAGGAAAATACGATAACGTGGATTTGGGAAGGCCAGGAGTATATGCTGCAAGTAGGTAGTACCGAAGCCATAGCTGCAGGTGAGCAAATAGAGTTAACACAACCACCCCTGATTGTCAAGGGGCATACCCTTGTTTCCGCTGATTTTTTGGAAGAATATTTTCAAGTAGCTCTGAATTGGAATACCATTTCCCGGCATTTTGAGGTGGAAAGTAGGGGCGGGCGGGAGGAAGCGGTCCCCGCCAAAGAGAAGCGACAACAAATTGTGGAAACAGCCCTGAAATACCAGGGTGTACCCTATCGCTGGGGCGGAACCGGTCCGTCGGGTTTTGATTCCTCCGGGTTCATCTGGTACGTATTCCGGGAAAACGGCATCCAATTATCACGGGTGTCCTTTGACATGTACGAAGCGGGAGTAGCTGTTTCGAAGGAAGAGCTGCTTCCGGGGGATTTGGTGTTTTTTGAAGGCTATCGACCCGGTCCTTCCCATGGAACCATATATATCGGGGAAGGGAAATTTATTCATTCCCCCTCTACAGGCGGCTGTGTTAGTATTTGTAGAATTGACGACCCCTACTACTGGGCGCCCAGGTATTACGGGGCCCGGAGGATTATAGAATAAAAGGGCAAAAGAAACCCCGGCTCCTTTATTATGGAGCCGGGGTTATGCTTGTGGGATAGGTAAGGATTACGGGGAAGTCGTTTTCCTCCACAGGGATGATAGGCTA
>DUVO01000261.1 GCA_012841005.1 Bacillota bacterium
CCGTAGCCGTAACCGGGGGTATCGTAGCCAAGGGAAGTGATCCCCGTTAAATATCCAGCATGGCGCTCGGCCGTCTTTTCCAATTCCCTGAAGGAAACATCGGGGTCCACTTCCGTCAGCAACGGCACCGGCCAATACTTGATCCCGTGGTTTTCGTACCGGGCACCGGCCAGGGGGACTATAACCACATCCAGGTTATTCTGCCTTTTTCCATAGAACCCCATCTCCCCGGCCGTAGAGCCCCTGTCGGCCAGAAAGTCCTTGTATTTGGCCGGGAAGGGCCTGCCATACCCCGCCTGGTGGTGCATGTGTTTTTCATAGGGAGCCAAATAGCGGGCCCGGTAATTGTCTCCCCTGCCCAACAAAGGCGGGGCAAAGAGACAATCATAGGATACCCACAGCCCCGCTTCACAGGTGTTGACAGGAGCGGCATCATATTCATCCCCATAAACATCCTTCACGATCTCCCGGATCTCCTCGACCAGGCGGGCCAGGGGGATTACTTCCCGGGCACCTTTTTCTGCTGCCGCCCTGATATCAGCCCGCAGAGGGGCAGGACAGCCGGATATCGCCCCGGTAAGCCCGAACTTATCCCGTAATTCAGGGGGGATGCCAATCTCATCTGCCGCCTTTTTCGCTTCTTCATAGATCCTGCCCAGATTCTGCTGCAGGTCCCGGTACATTTGAAATTTATACCTGGGCTTTACCATACTTATTCCCTCCTTCTACTATTAACAACCAAATGCAGGTTACCATTCCCTCCTACAGGGGACTTTCCTTTACCTCTTCTACCCTCTTGGTCCCTACGGGTCCCCGGACCGGCGAAAGCAAATTTTGTCTCCTACTTTCAGACCCAGTTCAATCCCCGTTGCCCGTTCCCGATTTTTCAGCACGATATTGATATGATTGGGCAGATGGGTAGCATCAAAACCGGCCACAGCACCGACCCCCTTACCCCCAATCTGGACCTCATCACCCACGACAATTACCCCCCCTTCAAGAACCTCAAAAAATCCCAGGTAACCAATCCTGTCCACCCGCTTTCCCGGGCCCGCCTCCCCTTCACTGGTCACAATCAGCTCGTGGATTTCTCCCTGGCAAAGGACCCGGGAAATCGGTAACATTAACTCAAGCCCCCGGTTCTCGAGGCGCTCGGACAGAAGGGCAACCAATTCCCCCTGGACGCTGCGCCTGGCGGCAAAGGGATTTCTTTGGAACAGGTTAGCCTGGTATGGATCGGACACCTTATCACCTCCCAACTCATTACTGATGAGGAGCACCGGGGAAAAAAATTAGATGGTTCCCCACAAAATCATAATCATACCCACTACAATGGCCCCTATTTTTAGCATGCTCACCCGCCCTACCATCTGGGTCAATCCCAGCAAACTGACACCGATAAAAACAAAGGGACCTATTGAACCAAGTACTCCATTTATTTTGATGGCGTTTTCCACAGTCTTAAGCTTAAGCATCAGTAAAGCACCAGCAATGCCCAGAATCCCAAAAAGGAAACGCATAAGGGCCATTCCAATTACGACCTTTTCCCCCGCCACATTATCAACCCCCAGTTCAAATGCTACCGGGAATCATCCATCTGGCTACTCATCATTGATGAGCTTATTAATAGTTATTCTTCTCTACCCCGAAATATCCTGCCTGTTGATAAAGATTTTACCAGTTAACCCCTTCCCCATAACATATTATTCATCTTCCGTGATTTACGTCCCTTTTTGCCGTAAAATTCATGGGCCGCTGGTCAGAAAATTCAGGCTGCTAAACGGAAAAAAGAACCAGCCAACTGGTTCCTCAGATTCTATAGATCCCGCCTTCCCGGGCCAATTCTGCCTGGGGGAATACCTCCCTGGCTTCTGCCAGCAGCCCCTCCTCATCACCCTCGGGGTTCAGGTGAGTGAGAAGAAGTTTTTCAATCCCCGCTTCTTCAGCCAGGGTAGCCGCCTGGTGAGCCGAGAGGTGGTTACCCTTGCCTGCCCCAATATCCTGGTGCCGGTAGTTTGCCTCACAAAGAAAGAGATGGGCTCCGGCAATAAAGGGCACCAGGCCTTCAAAGTGCTCTGTATCCCCTGAGTAGGCAAAATGCCTCCCTCCCCCGGCAAACCCTACGGCCAAGCAGGGAAGGGCATGGACGGTCCAGAGAAAAGACACCGAAAAATCGCCGATTGCCAGAGAATCGCCCCCCCGGACCGGGTTAAGAGTAAAATTATCTTTATACTGTAAGGAAGTAAATAGGGCCTCCGGTTCCGCTGGACAAAAAATTGGCAACGGTTCCCGCCGCAGTCCTCCACGGCGAGCGGCATCTACTGCATAGCGTAAAACATAGAGATCACTTATATGATCATAGTGCAGGTGGGATAGAACCACCGCCGTCAGCCGGTTGAGATCCAGGTACTGCTGGAGTCGGGCTACCACGCCGCTGCCACAATCGAGAAGAATACTGGTACTGCCCTGGGTTAAAAGATAGCCGGAACAGGCCCTGCCCGCACCCGGATAGGGCCCATTATTACCAAGTACCGTTAACTCCATCCTTCGGTTGTCCCTCCCAGAATCATGATTCATCACTATAATTAATTCTATACCGGTCTACCCGGTATTACAAGTATATATCCCCCTTTGTGGAGGAATTTCCCTGCTCTCCCTGGGAAAGACAAGCCCGGTCTATCTCTCCTTCAGCCGCCCAGTACCTTCTCCTTCTGAAACTGGTACACCAGCCGGGAGATCTCTTCGATGGCAGCAAAACCATCATCAACGCTCTGGCCCACACCATCGGTCATTACACATAAAATATAGGGACGGTCTGCCAAAAATACAATACCGATATCATTGGCCACGCCAGTGACGGTCCCCACCTTGTGGGCAACCTGTACATTGTCAGGCACCCCCGGGGGTATACCCTCCTCATCAAAAATGGTATGGGACATGTGTTGCAAAAGGCTTTCCCCCAAATCGGGATGGGCACCGGCAAAATCCAGGAGTGCTTGCAGGTAAATGCCTAAATCCCTGGCGGTAGAAATGTTAGCTCCATCGGGATAGACAGTTTCTCCCCCCAGGGAACGGAAATAGGCGGCTATGTTATCTTTACCCAAATGGCGGAGAAGCATTTTCCAGGCAATATTGTCACTTACGCTGATGGCCAGATTGGCCAGCACTCCCAGGGAATAGCGGGCGCCATCGTGGGTAAAAAACTGAATAACACCGGCACCGCTGCTATAATCGGTATCAGCTTGATAGGCCACAGTATCTTCCAGATGGAGCTTGCCGTCGGCAACCTGCTGCAGGAGGTAAAGGACAATTGGTGCCTTAATGGAACTGGCGGCAGTAATCGGTTCCCGCTCATTGATACCGAAACTGGCCCCGGAACGGACATCGCGGAAATAAACCCCTATCCTTCCCCCCTGCCCCTGAATATATTGGGATAGTTCCTGTTGCAGAGGCCCGTAATCGGGTTCAGGCAAAGGCGTATCCTGGAGTGGCTTTAAGTGTTCATCACCCTTACCGGCACAGCCGGCAAGGCCAGCCAGTAAGAGCAGTACGACCAGACAGGCGGCCAGGTGCCTGGGTCCGGTCCTGGTTTCCTCCCGCCGTTTCATAGAATCCTTACCCCTTTCAATTTTCAATGTTTTACCCTTACTTTTTCCGGGAAATAAGGGGCCTATACCTGGAAAGGGCAATGATAGTATTCCCTCTTTCCCCTCCTTAAGGTGGCCCAGGCAAGTATTGTAAAAATATGATTATCCTCCTGAAGACACACTAAGTACAAGGGAAAATTGTCTCTTCGAACCTTTATTTTTTAGTGAGACTTCTCCAGCACACTTTATGGCAGAGGGAGGTACTATTGTGACACAAGCCTTTACAGTCCCCAGGGAAAAACTACGGCAGGAACTGGACCCCCGCTCTTTACCCTTTGACAGTACCGCCGAATTACAGCCCCTAGACGGCATCTTTGGCCAGAAGCGGGCTGTCCAGGCCCTTGCCTTCGGCCTCAGTGTAAAAAGCCCTGATTACAACATTTTTGTCACAGGGCCGACGGGTACCGGCCGCAGCACCTACACCCAAAAAGCCGTGCACCAAAGGGCCGGCCACGAGGCAGTGCCCGACGACTGGTGCTATGTTTACAATTTCGAACAGCCCTATGAACCCATTGCCCTCCGCCTTCCGCCGGGTGTGGGGGCGGCCCTGGCCCGGGATATGGAACACCTGGTGGAAGAACTGCAGCAAAGGATACCCAAGGTATTTGAGAGTGAAGATTACCAAAAAAGTAAGGAACGGGTAATCAAACAATTTCAGGAAAAGAGCAATGCCTTAATAGAAAAATTCCGGCGGGAAGCCAGTGCCGCCGGTTTTTCCCTGCAACGGACGCCGGCCGGCTTTATGGCCTTTCCCACCGTAGAAGACCGGCCTCTGAAACCGGAAGAAATCAGCCGGCTAGATGAAACCTCCCGGCAGCAGCTGGAGGCCAATGCCAGTGCCGTCGAAAACAAAATGCAGGAGCTGGGGCGTCACCTCCGGGCCCTGGAGAAGGAGGCCCAGGAACAGGTTGCCCAATTGGACAAGGGAATTGGTTATTACCTGGTCAGTCTTCCCCTCTCCGATTTAAAAGGACGGTACCGGGAATTCCCCCAGGTTGTAGAATACCTGCAGGCGGTACAGGAAGATATCGTGGAAAACCTCGATGACTTCCGGACGGCCAATGAACAGCAAAACCCCCTGGATTTTTTATTTCAGAGGACTAAAGGAGAGAAGATCACCAAATACAGTGTTAACCTGCTGGTAGATAACAGCAAACAAAGGGGAGCCCCGGTTATTATTGAGACAAATCCCACCTACTATAACCTGACGGGGAAAATTGAATACAAGGGCCAGCTGGGCTTGATGATGACTGATTTTAGCATGATCAAAGCCGGCGCCCTGCACCGGGCCAATGGCGGCTACCTGGTCCTTTTTGCCGAAGACATTCTCCGGCAACCGGCCGCCTGGGATGCCTTAAAGAAGGCCCTGAAGAACCAGGAGGTCAGCATTGAAAATATGGCCGAAAGCTACGGCTTAATTCCCACAGCCAGTATCAAGCCGGAACCCATCCGCCTCAAGACAAAGGTAATCCTCATCGGCAGTCCCGTTATTTACAATCTTCTCTACCATCTGGATGAAGATTTTTCCAAGCTTTTTAAGGTAAAGGTGGATTTTAGTGCCGATATGGATCGGACCCCGGCCAACATTGCCAATTACGCCGCCTTTATTGCCTCCCACTGCCGGCAGGCAGGGCTTAAGCATTTCTCCGCCCCGGCCACGGCCAAGTTGATTGACTACAGCACCCGGTTGGCCGAGGACCAGGGGAAACTGTCGGCCAGCTTCAATAAAATGGTAGAGATTATCTGTGAAGCCGACGCCTGGGCTCAGGTTGACGGTGCCCCCCAGGTAGAAGCCTCCCATGTGGTAAAGGCCCTGGAAGAGAAAGAATACCGTTCCAACAAGCTGGAAGAAAGGATCAGGGAACTAATTGCCCGGGGAGACATCCTGATTGATACAAGGGAAAGGGTGATTGGGCAGGTAAACGGCCTCTCTGTCATCGACCTGGGCGACTACCAATTCGGCAAACCATCCCGGATCACAGCCCGTACCTACAGCGGCAAGGAAGGGGTACTCAATATCGAAAGGGAATCCCGCCTCAGCGGGCGTATCCACGACAAGGGAGTCCTCATCCTCAGCGGTTATTTGGGAGGTAAATACGCCCGGAACAAACCCCTGGCTCTTTCGGCAACCATCTGCTTCGAGCAGTCCTATGACGGGGTTGAGGGAGATAGTGCCTCCAGTGCCGAACTCTACGCCCTCCTCTCCAGCCTGGCCGGCGTCCCCCTGTACCAGGGAATTGCTGTGACAGGTTCGGTAAACCAACGGGGCCAGATCCAACCCATTGGTGGTGTGAACAGGAAAATTGAAGGTTTCTTTACCGTCTGCAAACTCCAGGGCTTCACCGGTAACCAGGGCGTTATCATCCCACGGCAAAATGTCAAAAACCTTCAGCTTAAAGATGAAGTCATAGAAGCCGCTGCCGCCGGCAAGTTTCATATCTATGCCATCGATAATATTGAGGAGGGTTTGGAAATTTTGACAGGACTCCCTGCCGGCGAACCGGATGCCGCGGGAAATTATCCGAAAGGTACTTTCAATTACCTGGTAAATAAGAGTCTGGAAGAATTCGCCGCCCAACTGCGCTTCCACCGCCCCTGGTCGTGGCTGGAAGAAGAACAGCCGGCAGGAATCGGAACAGAGGGTTCGTAAATTTACTCTGAAAATTGCTTTTTATGCCGCCGGCTTGGTCCTGCGGGGCCACTCCCTAACTGGTATTTAGAGATTAGAATTTGGAGGTTTGATTATTAATATATTGTAGGGGCGGTTTTTGACCGCCCGTTTTACGGGCGACCACAGGTCGCCCCTACC
>DUVO01000179.1 GCA_012841005.1 Bacillota bacterium
GACAAGTACGGTATTCCCATGCATTTGGACGGGGCCCGGATCTTCAATGCCGCCATAGCCCTGGGTGTTCCGGCAGGAGAGATTGCCCGCTATTTTGACTCTGTTATGTTCTGCCTTTCCAAGGGGCTCGCCGCTCCTGTTGGGTCTGTGATAGTTGGAACCAGGGACTGGATTGCCAGGGCCCGGAAGTGGCGGAAAATGGTGGGCGGTGGGATGCGTCAGGCGGGCATATTGGCGGCGGCGGGTATTGTGGCCCTGGAGCAGATGGTGGATCGACTGGCCGAAGATCATGCCAATGCCGAATTATTAGCCACAGGTTTGGCTGAGATTCACGGGCTGAAAGTGAATCCGGCGGAAGTGGAGACAAATATGGTTCGCCTGGATGTGGCGGCAACGGGTATGACGGGGGAGGAATTCTGTGCCGAGCTTAAGCTGAGGGGCGTCCTGGCCAGCCCCTTTGATCCGACCATCGTGCGCCTGGTGACCCACAAGGATGTTTCCCGGTCGGATATGGAGAAAACCTTAGAGGTCGTATCCCAGATGGTAGTGTGATCTTCAACTCATTGTTCCGATATGGAGACAGCCCCTGGTTTGGGGCTGTTTTTTGTATCTCAAAGGAGTATTTCCTGCTATGTTCTTTGTAAAGATAACAATTCTGGCTTCGCTTTCAGTTCTTTTCTCTCGGAGGGCTTGTCCAAAGCCGAAGGCGACGGACAATAGCGGTTGTCAGTTGCCAGTAGTCGGTTGTCGGATACTGCTAGTTGCCAGAAGTACCCCTCCACAGCAGGAGACAACAGGCCTACTGAAAGAGCTCGGCTCGTTCGGGCAGCGACACAACTCGCCCCTTGGGGGCGAAAGACTCCGTGTCGCTGCTTCTCCTCCCTCGCCTGCACTTTTTTATCTAGTCGTCTCAATGCTGTTTTCGGGGTACTTCCGGCACCACACGCCAGGCTATTGCTACCGACTACAAGCAAATGTTATGGCCGCCTGTCGCAATGTCGCTCCGCCGGAAGTTTAGTCCTGATAATACATGCACTTACTTCAACTGAAATAATTGTCAATAGTCCATTGCCAATTGTCAATTGAGAAAGATTACTGATTATCACTATTTTTCCTGGCCTGTTCTTTCCATTCCTCCAGGCGTTCTTTTATGACCCCTTCATAACCGTATCCGGTGGGAGAATAGAAGTTTCCGGGTATGCCGGCAGGCAGGTATTCCTGGCCTACATAGCCACCGGGGTAATCGTGGGGGTACTTGTAACCTTTCCCGTGTCCCAGGGCAGATGCCCCCTTGTAATGGCTGTCCCGGAGATGGGCGGGAACCTGTTTGCCGGCCGTTTCCTTTACTGTTGCCATGGCCTTATCTATTGCCTTGATAACACTGTTGCTTTTGGGGGCTGTGGCGATATAAAGGGTAGCCTCGGCCAGGGGGAGACGTGCTTCAGGCATACCGACGAAATCGACGGCATAGGCGGCCGCCTGGGCTATTTGAAGAGCCCGGGGGTCTGCCAGGCCCACATCTTCAGCGGCATGAACCAGGAGACGACGGACAATGAATTTGGGATCTTCACCGGCATAGAGCATGCGGGCCAGCCAGTAGAGGGCAGCGTCGGGATCGGAGCCCCGCAGGCTTTTGATAAAGGCCGAGACTGTGTCAAAGTGGTTATCGCCACCTTTGTCATAGAGCAATACCCGCTGTTGGCTGCATTCAGCAGCAATTTCTTTCGTAATATGGATGGTGGCGTCGGCAGCGGGCGACGTGGTTATCGCCGCCAATTCCAGGGCGTTTAAGGCGGCCCGGGCATCACCGTTGGCGGTCCGGGCGATGTGGGAAAGGGCTTCCGGCTCAATGGCGATTTTTAATTTCCCCAAACCCCGTTCCCTATCGGCCAGGGCCCTTTGCAGGATGGTACAGACATGTTCTTCGGAAAGGGGGTGAAAGGAAAAGAGGCGGGAACGGGAGAGGAGGGGAGCTATTACCTCAAACATGGGATTTTCTGTTGTGGCCCCGATGAAGATTACCGTCCCCTCCTCCACATAGGGAAGAAGGGCATCCTGTTGGGCCTTGTTGAAACGATGGATTTCATCAATAAACAGGATGGTACGCTGTTTCCGAAAGGCAAGATTTTCCTGGGCCAGGGTTATCACCTTGCGGATATCGGCAATTCCTGCCATTACTGCATTGAGCTGTTGGAAATCTGCCCGGGTGGTTCCGGCTATGATCCGGGCCAGGGCCGTCTTTCCCGTCCCGGGAGGGCCGTAGAAAATCCAGGAGGTCAGGCGATCGGCCTCAATGGCGCGA
>DUVO01000087.1 GCA_012841005.1 Bacillota bacterium
ATTTCCCTGGATAATGGGTACAGGCCGGATCTCAACCAGCTGGCGGCGTTAATTGATGACAACACCAAGCTGGTGGTCATCAACACCCCCCACAATCCTACGGGAGCCGTCCTCAGCCGGGAAGAACTGGAGACCATCCTGGCCTGGGCGGAGGAAAAGGGCTTCTGGGTTTTGTCCGACGAGGTTTACCACGGCCTGGCCTATGAGGAAGGCCTGCTGCCGCCCCTGGCCAGGGACCTCAGCCCCCGGGCTATCAGCGTGGGGAGCATGTCCAAGACCTTCGGCCTCTCGGGCCTGCGGCTGGGCTGGATGGCCGGCCCCGAGGAGGTCCTGCAGGCCTGCTGGTCCTGGAAGGATTATACCTCTATCAGCATTTCTCCCCTTTCTGATTTCCTGGCACGCCTTGCCTTGACCAATGTGGATAAGGTCTGGGAACGAAACCTTTCCCTGGTCAAAGGGAATCTTAAGGTGCTCCTGGACTGGTTTAACCGGCACCAGCCCTACATAGATTATGCGGTGCCCCGGGCGGGCCTGGTCTGCTTCCCCCGCTTTAACCTTCCCATCAGCACCGAGGAATTCTGCCGCCGGGCCTACGAAGAAAGAGGGGTGCTCCTGGTCCCCGGTGAGTGCTTCGAGATGCCCGGCCACATCCGCATCGGCTTTGGCGGCGATCCCGCTGAATTTGCCGCCGGCCTCCGGGAGACGGGGGAACTGCTCGAGGAAATCACAGCTGCCCGCTAGGGAGAGCTGCAAGGACATGAAATGGGGGAGGAGAAGTAATGACAGGAAACCATGTTTTTGACGCGACAGTGTACGGCATGCTGGCCGGTGTGGTGGGGACAGGCCTCGGAGGGGTTATTGCTTACTTTCTGCCCCGCCTCCGGTCTAATTTCTTTTGCGGAATACTGGGTTTTGCGGCCGGGGTTATGCTGGCGGTGACTTTTTTGGAACTGGTGGTAGAGTCCCTGGCGGAAGCCGGGCATTTACCCACTATTATTGGTTTGCTCCTGGGCATGGGTGTTTTTTTCCTGCTGGACTGGTTCCTTCCCCACAGCCATCCCGTGACGCCGGAAAAGGAGGGCAGGGAAGAACTTTACCTGCGAAAGGGTTTTCTCCTGGCCGTGGGAATCGCCCTCCACAACCTGCCCGAGGGGATGGCCATAGGGGCCGGTTATGCACTTTCTACCGATACAGGAGCAGTTCTAGCCCTACTCCTGGCCCTCCACGATATTCCCGAAGGCCTGGCCGTTGCGGTTCCCCTGCAGGCGGCCGGGCGGCGGGCCTTTGGGGTGTGGGCTTCCCTTTTGGCCGGATTGCCCACGGGAATCGGGGCCTTTCTTGGGGCTTATATTGGAGCCATATCTCCCGTATTGTTGGCCATCGCCTTGAGCTTTGCCGCCGGGGCCATGCTCTATATCGTTTGTGATGAACTTATTCCCGATGCCTACGAGAGCGGCGACAGCCATGCCGCCATTTTGGGTATCGGGAGCGGGGTTGTGCTGGGTCTCCTCCTGACCACCATGTGATTTAGGTAAGGATTGCCTGTCACCTGGTAAAAAGTAGTGGCCTGTCGGAAATAATTAGGGTCTTGGCAGGCCTTGCCAGGACAGACAAGAATCTGTTACAATGGAGAAAAAGAACGTGTACAATATTGTGCACAAAAAGGGGAGGTTGCAATGCCACAAGAAAAGCTCTTTACCCTGGAGGAGGCCCTTTCCCTGGATGCCAGGGTCAATTTTGCCAACCACGAAAAATATGTTAACCCGGGTCTGGCCAAAATGATGAGCTTGCTGGCCTTTGATCGGCCCTTTGCCCGGGCAGAAGGTATGTATGTCTGGGATCAGGACGGTAACCGCTATCTGGATTTTCTGGGGGGTTATGGTTCCCTCAATCTGGGGCACAACCCGCCTGCGGTGGCGGCGGCCGTTGAAGCGGTGGGGAAGATGCCCAACCTTTTGCAGGCTGCCCTGAATCCCCTGGCCGGAGCCCTGGCCCATAACCTGGCTCAAATCACCCCGGGCGACCTGAGCCATAGTTTTTTCTGCAACAGTGGTGCCGAAGCGGTGGAAGGGGCGCTGAAAACAGCCCGGATCGCCACCGGGAAGACCAGGATCATCTACTGCGACGGTGCCTACCATGGTATGAGTATGGGAGCCCTGGCTGTTACGGGGCGCAATAAATACCAGCAGGGTTTTACCCCGCTGGTACCGGAATGTAAGAGTGTCCCCTACGGCGATTTGGCCGCATTAGAGGAAAGTTTATCCGCCGGTGATGTGGCCGCCTTTATAGTAGAACCCATCCAGGGCGAAGGGGGGATCATTTGTCCCCCGGCCGGTTACCTCAAGGGAGCCCGGGAACTTTGTACGAAACACGGTGCCCTCCTGATTGCCGATGAGATCCAGACCGGTTTTGGCCGGACCGGGACCATGTTTGCCTGTGAGCAGGAAGGGGTGGCCCCGGACATAATGTGCTTGGCCAAGTCCCTGGGCGGTGGGTTGATGCCCATCGGGGCTTTTGTTTCCACCCCGGCCGTCTGGAATAAGGCCTATGGCAACATGGAAAAATGCACCCTGCATGCCTCGACCTTCGGGGGCAACAGCCGGGCCTGTGCGGCTGGGCTGGCTGCCATTGAAACTATCCTGAAGGAAAACCTGTGCCAAAATGCTGCCACTGTGGGGGCCTATTTCCTGGAGCAACTGAGGGCTTTGCAGGAGCAGTACCCCATTATCCAGGAGGTCAGGGGCCGGGGGCTCTTTATCGGCCTCGAGTTTAAGCAGCCCAAGGGGGGGCTTGTGAACCGGATTACCGGTGGGCTTGTCAACAAGTTTGCCCAGGAGTACTCGGGGGCCCTGGTAGCCGGAGAGCTCCGGAATAAACACCGGATCATCACTGCCTATACCTTGAATAATCCCAATGTGATCAGGCTGGAACCACCGCTGATCGTCACCAGGGAGCAGGTCGATGAGGTTATTGCCGCCCTGCAGGATATCTTTGAGCACAACAAAAGTATCTTCAGCCTGGCCTTGGCCAGCAGCAAGACGGTGGTGGGGTCATTCCTGCGCGAAAAGCTGTAGTTAATAGAGAAACACCGGGAAGGAAACTCCCGGTGTTTTTATGGTACGCCCGGCAGGGGCTTCTCAACTAATTCTGGGACTGGGAAGGGTTGGGGAAATATTCCTGGAAGAGTTTCTTTATTTCCCGCTCTGCTGCCCCGTGGAATTTTTTGTAGTTTCTCAGCAACCGGTAGCCCTCTTTAGTCAGCCGGGAACCACCGCCCCTGGTACCGCCGATTTGTTTGGAGACCAGCAGGCGGCCCAGGCGTTTTTCCGCCTTTTTTATTCGGGCCCAGGCGGTGCGGTAGGACATATGGAGCCGGGCGGCGGCCTTGTTTATGGAGCCCGTTTCAGCCACGGCCTGGAGCAGTTGTTCCAGCCCTTCGCCAACCAGCTGGTCGCCTTTATCATCTTCGATCCAGACTTTAAAACCGACTTTCATTTCCTACCGCTACCCCTTCCTGTCCACTCTCAATTTTACTTCCCTCGCTGTATTTTTATTTCGTTCCCCCGCTAATAAAACCCTGCCTAAGTGGGGCAGGAATGTTATTAATTGGCTGAATACAGAAACAGTGGGGTTCATGAAATGAGGGTGACAGGAGGACCGGTTGTCTCGGGTAAAAAGAACCCCGGGTATGGGAATTGCCCGGGGTTTAATACTTAACTTATGGCTTTGCCCCCTTTGTATACCTGGTGGACATTGGCCAGGACTTCAATGTCCTCGAGGGGGTTTCCTTCAACTACCAGCAGGTCGGCCTGCTTGCCCGGCTCGATGGTCCCGATTTCATTGCTGAGACCCAGGAGTTCTGCTGCGCTCTTCGTTGCCGCAACGATGGCCTGCATTGGCGTCATTCCCTCTTGCACCATCAGCTTTAATTCATAGTAGTTTTTGCCGTGCTCGTTGAAGGGGATGCTGGCATCGGTACCCATGGCGATCTTGACTCCCATTTTCAGGGCCAGGCGGAAGCTGGCGTAATGGGTTTCAATAACCTTTTCGGTTTTAGCCACAGCATATTCGGGGATACCGGCCTCCCGGCCCTTGGCCACAATCCAGTAGGGAGCCGCCAGGGTGGGGACAAGGTAGACATTATTATCGATCATCATTTCACAGGCTTCTTCGTCCAAATAGACCCCGTGCTCAATAGAATCGATTCCGGCCCGGATGGCATTCTTGATGCCCGTCAGGCCCTGGGCGTGGGAGGCAGTAATTTTTCCTGCCTTTTTCGCTTCTTCGATGGCAGCCCGCATCTCCTCCACGGTCAACTGGGGGGAACCGGGTTCGACCCCGGGGGTCATTACCCCGCCGGTGGCCATTATCTTTACTACGTCGACTCCGGCCTTGATTTCTTCCCGGGCGCCTTTCCGGGCTTCGTCCGGCCCGTCCACCTCCCGGCCTACCATCCAGCCGTGGCCGCCTGTCATGGTAAGCAGCTTACCGCTGGCCAGAATTCTGGGTCCCAGGGCAATTCCTTGGGCGATGGCATCCCGCAGGTTCAGGTCAATGTGATTCTTACCGCCCATGTCCCGGATGGTGGTAACACCACCCCTGAGGGTCCGGGCGGCATTACGGGCGGCCTTAAAGGCCGTTGTGGCATCGGAATCACGGGCGGCGGTGGCAAAGGGATCACCGACGGGATCCAGGCAGATGTGAACGTGACAGTCGATGAGGCCGGGCAGGAGGGTTTTGCCCGCCAGGTCTATTACCTCGGCAGCTCTGGAAGTGTCTATTTCCCCTGCCTTCCCTACCGCCTTAATTTTATCCCCTTCCAAAACTACAACGGCATTTTCGAGTGGTTCCTTCCCGCTGCCATCTATGAGCAGCATTCCTTGCAGAACTTTCATAGGATAGCACTCCTTTGATTTATGTATTTTTAACAGGGACAGCCCTCCTAGGGGGAAGGGCTGTCCTTAAGGCTTTCTCATCCATTATAATTATACTACACTTTCCCTATTATATCTACAGCCAGTTGGCAAAGAACCCGGCCATAACAACTGAGGCGATGGTGACAGTTACAAAGCCGGCTACCAGCATTTTGGGCAGGATGTGATCCAGGATCTTTTTCTTTTCCTCTTCATTGGTGGCAACGGCATTGGCGGCCTCGTGGGAAAGAATGAAGGTACCAGGGAAGCCGAAGAGGGCCGAGAGGCCGATGGCAGAGGCCATTTCCGGGGTAAGTCCGAGAAAACGTCCCACCAGGGAAGAAGCAATACCAATACCGATGGCACCCAGAATTAAACAGCCAAACATGGGAACCAGTAAACCAGCCAGCATTTCCGGAGTAGCCTGGTTCAGGTTGGTCATGATGATGGCCATCAGGGACAGGATGGCAAAGCCGAAGGCATTGGCCTTGGTCAGGATATCCTTTTCCAAAAGGCCAATTTCCGCTGCCACAATCCCGAAAAGCAAAGTCATAACATAGGGGTGGATGGGTACCCCCGGGATTGCATTGGCCAGGGAGACTGCGGCGTAGGCTACAACAGCTACTTTGGCCATCAATACAAATTGGGTCTGGTACTGCTGGGGCATGGCCGGCAGTCTAAACTTGAGGATACCATTTTCTGCTGCCGCTGTCTGCTGCACCATGGCTTCTGTCTGGGGAAGCTCACCCCGCAGGACCCGCCGTGCTTCTCTGGTCAGGCAGAAGGAGGCCAGGGGGTAGCCGATGAAGCCTTGTACCACCACCAGGAGGGTGGCGAGGACGGACAATTCGGTGAGGCCCTTGGCGGCCGTAGCTTCAGTCATGATAAGACCGGCCACCACACCGCCGGCGATGGGTGGGGCGGCGGATATGGCTACTTCCCGCCCAAAGAGGAGGGAACCGCCGCCAAAAACCAGGATGCCAATTCCGACCAGGGCAGCAATGGCGACCAACACTGTTTTCCACTGGTCAATAAGCTGCCGGATGTTCATCAGTGTTCCCATGTGGGTGATGAGGACACCGATGAGCATAGCGCCTACCCCCTGGAGTTGGGCAATGGTGTTTAAGTCGTGGGGGAAAATGGTCCAGAAACCGACCAGGTAAAAGACAGAACCTACGAACAAGACCGAGATCAGTGATTTCGATTTTATTGAGACAATATCACCGATGGCAAAGATTGAGGCCACAATGGCAAAACCTAATAGTGGGTTCATTTGTTTTTCTCCTTTCTATAATAATTTAGGTGATGTGAATGTTCCTATGCCTGAAGCTTCCCCCTCCTCCCCTAAAAAATAAAAATTAGTTTATAATTCAACGTAAAATAAAATAATCCTTCTTTTATTTTTTATTTCCCAAAAGAATTTATTAAGCACCCGGGATATTACCAGTTAAACATTGCCTTGTTTACCCCGGGGGAGTGGTTATCTGAGGTCCGGGAAAACTTGTGTCCTCCAGCTGTTCTTCACACCGGCATGGGGATACTACCCGCCGAAAAGGAATAAAACCAGCTCTGTTGGGTTAGGCAAGGGGACTTCAGCCATTACCAGAGAGGCGTAGAGGGTAGCGATCACCCACAGGGCGGCAAAGGCCAATAGTTCTCCCCGTTTTTCTTTAGCCAGTAGTCTGGGGATTTCCACAGCAGCGATTATAATCATGCCGAGCCAAATAACAAACATTTTTCTCTCTCCTACCTTTTTGTGGGTGCACTTAAGACCATCCCTGCTCTCCGAATGGCGACTTTTACGTCAACGGTTATGTTCACGTTGGGGAATATCTCCTGCCACCGGGGTTCCAGCCGTTCCCATTCCCGGGGGAGCTTGCGGTAGATGAGGTTGCCAAAGCCCAAAAAATCGCTGTTCAATTCCTGGGCACGCTTTACCACCATCTTCACCTCATTTTTGATCACCGTTGCCGCCCGCCGTTCCAGGGAAACCAGTCTTTCCTCTTTTGTAAACAGATCCCCGGGGGAAGGCTGGTCCTGTACCCTTCCCAGGGCCTCGATCTGGATGTCAATGGTCACATTTTTTCCTTCCACCCGTGGTGTCATGGTACCCTGGGTGCGGTATATTTCCACTGCCAGGGGGCGGCGGTCAATAGGCGACATAACCACCAGAGACGCCCGGTAGGCTCCCCCCCAAAGCCAGTTCCAACCGGCCGCCTCCCGTTCGTTGATCCAGCCCACCATCTTGTCCTCCACAAAGGCGGCTGCTCCGGAGAGTTTGGCCGGGTTGGTGGCACCGGTGCCGCCGCTGTTTCCCTCTGTGGCGAGTTCCTTAACCCGGCCGATCATCATCTCAAAGCCGGGGCGGGCCAGAGTGGCGATCAGATCCCGGGTTTCCTGGACAGGAAAGTTGGTCCGTTCGAACATGGTAGTTACAATCTGTCGCCGCAGCCCCTGGCCGCCCGTTTCTTCCAGGGGGAATTCGGCTTCAAAGAGGGAGCGGAGGTCCCCGTCCACCACCACAGGCCGGGCGATGAGCCTGAGCTGCCGTTCCCGTTCAAAGAGATCCAGAACTGGTAAGATCCCATCTCGGGCCAGGTTCTCCCCCAGGACCAGGATGCCGTTGTGGCTCCAGAGGAGTTCCCGGCTGGTCTTCAGGGCCAGGTTTTGCCTGGCTTCATAGGGGGTATGGCCGTGGGCCTCCACTACCCAGAAGGGTTTTTTTTCACCGCCACCCCCGGAACGCAGGTCCTGGCCGCCGGAAACCAGGGGGTTGGCTACCTGGACAATAATCTTGTAGAGGCCGGTTTCCGGAACCAGGTCAAAACCGGTGGCAATGACAAAACCCAGTAATTCCGGATCCCGGCGGTTCCAGCAGCCGGTAAGAACAAGGGTCAAGAGAAGGAAGAACGCTAGTAAACGGCGTGCGGTCAGCAAATGCTCCTACCCCCTTTGCCTGAGCCATAAACGTAGCTGCTGGAAGAGATAGGCGAACCAGAGGGGCCCCAGGCTCAGGAGAAACCAGCTCAGGATATAGGGGCCGACGTTTCCCGGGCGAAAGAAAGCCAATATCTGAAAGATGTCTTCATAGGCATGGATGGCGTAGGTCCCTTGAATCACCGCCATGGGAAAGACCAGGGGCCGGTAATCGGCCAGGTTTAAAACCTGGGCCACGCCCCGGGCTCCGGTGTAGAGGGTCACCGAAATACCAACAAAGACACCTAAGCCCCAGGCAAGGATGATGGGCGCCTCTACCCGCTGCAGGTATTCACTGATCTCAATGGCCCGGGTCAGGGTATAAAAGGGAAAGGGAGAACGGGAGCCAAAATCCGGGCCCAATATCCCGACCGTGACCAGGGCAACCAGCACCAGGACGAAACCGGTCCCGACCATGGCCCAGAGGGCGGTCCGGGTGGCCAGCCGGGGGGTGGTGAGGTTGGGGATCAGCTCGGTCATGACCAGCAGCTGGGCCCCCACGGCCACAGGTGTTATGGTGGCCCGCAGTACCGGGCCAAGGCCCCTGGCCAGGACTGGTTCCAGGTTAAAGGCCCGGAACGCAGGCAGGGGCAGGAGGAGGCTGAGGGAAAGCATTAAGACAAATAAGGGGAAGATGACATCGGCCACCCGGGCCAGAACTTCGATCCCCTCCCGGGCACCGATGGCGGCTGTGATAACCATAACCCCGATCAAGAAGGCTAGAGGTGTTTCGGTTA
>DUVO01000101.1 GCA_012841005.1 Bacillota bacterium
CGCAAAGTATTCCCTGGGAACCCCGATCTTGAGCCCGGCAACATCCTTTACTAAAAAGCTGGTATAGTCGGGCACCGGCTCCCTCAGGGCAGTAGAATCCATGGGGTCATGGCCGCTGATAACATTCAACACCAGGGCGGCATCGGTTACATTCCTGGCCATGGGGCCAACTTGATCGAGGGAACAGGCAAAGGGAATCACACCATAGCGGGAAACCCGGCCGTAGGTAGGTTTGATCCCCACTATTCCGCAGTAGGAAGCCGGCTGCCGGATGGAACCGCCTGTGTCTGAGCCTAGGGCAAAGGTAACTTGCCCGGCGGCAATTGCCGCGGCTGAGCCGCCACTGGAACCCCCCGGTACCCGGTCTGGATTCCAAGGATTTCGCGTAATATGAAAGGCGGAAAATTCAGTGGAGGAACCCATGGCAAATTCGTCCATGTTGGTCTTACCTACCAGTACCGCCCCGGCTTTCCGCAGGCGCTCATAGACGGTAGCATCGTAAACCGGAATATAGTTTTCCAGCATCTTCGACCCACAGGTCGTCGGAATATCCCGGACAGAGATATTATCTTTCAAGGCAAAGGGAATCCCCGCCAGGGGAGGGAGTTCTTCCCCTTCCTCCCGGCGCCGGTCAACCTCCCGGGCTTGCCTTAAAGCCATCTCTTCGGTAACGGTAATAAAGGCCTGCACCCGGGGATCAACTTCCCGGAGCCTTTGCAAAAAGGCAGTGGTTATTTCCTGGGCAGTAACTTCCCCCCCGGCCAGGAGTTTATGCAGGTTGTGGGCAGGTAGTTTCCAAAGCTCCATGTTTAGACCTCCTTTTCTCCGGAGTGCTGGCACCAGTTCCCTCCAGCTAAGTCCCGGGCAGGCGGTACCATATCCTGCCCCCGGCCGCAGGTAAACCTATTCCTCGATAATCCGCGGAACCACAAAACATCCCCCGGCCTGTTCGGGGGCATTGGCCAAAGCCAGTTCAATCGGGAGAGACTCACCCGGCTCATCTTCCCGGAACACATTGAGTACGGGTAAAATATGGACAGTAGGCTGAATGCCCGTCGTATCCAATTCCTGCAATTTGGCAGCATGGCTGAGGATTTCACTTAGCTGAGCCGCATACTGTTCCTTTTCTTCCTCTGTAAGTTCCAAACGGGCCAGGAAGGCAATCTGTTCCACCTGTTCCCGATCCAGGATCATACTTATCACCACCTTTTTTGTAATTACCAAATATACTACAGTCACCATCAACCCTGCTGCCCCTGACACAGCCCTTCTCAAATTAACGCTTCATTATAACATTTTCTGGGAATAAAAACAAGTTTTTTCCGCTTTCCGCCTGTAAATTCCCTATGGTTCATCTCTATAACCTGCTGGTGCCAAAGGATTGCCATTCTGCCAGCATCACTTCAAATTCCTCCTCTGTCAAAACAGGAATTCCCAGTTCCCGGGCCTTATCCAATTTACTGCCCGGGTTAGCGCCGACTACCACATAATCGGTTTTAGCACTGACACTCCCCTGCACCTGGGCCCCCAGGCCTTCCAAAAGCTCCTTCGCTTCGGAGCGGGTAAACCCGGCCAGGGTACCGGTCAGAACAAAGGCCTTACCCGCCAGGGGCTGGGATCGGGTTTCCCCTTGTTCTTCCTTACCGCCACTGTTGACCCCAGCTTCCTCCAATCCCTTGATGACAAGTTGGTTTTGTGGTTCAGCAAAAAACCGGCGGATGCTGGCCGCCACCTTGGGACCGATCTCGGGAATCGCCTTGAGTTCTTCCTCTCCCGCCGCCATCAGGGCCTGCAAGTTGGGAAAATGGTCGGCCAGGATCCGGGCTACCCTGCTGCCCACAAAACGGATCCCCAAGCCGAATAGAAGCCGGTCCCATGGTTTATCCTTGCTGGCCTCAATGGCAGTAAGGAGATTGGCGGCAGACTTCTCCCCCATCCGCTCCAGTCCCAAGAGGTCGTCCCGGGTTAAGCGATAGAGATCGGCAGGACTCTTCACCAGACCCCTTTTTACCAACTGCTTGATCAGGGAAGGACCGAGGCCATCAATGGCCATGGCATCCCGGGAGGCAAAATGAAAAAGAGACTCCTGGAGCTGGGCCGGGCAGGCCAGTCCTGTACAGCGATAGGCCGCCTCCCCCGGCAGGCGGACAACTTCAGCCCCACAGGCAGGACAACGCCCGGGCATCTCAAACTCCCTCTCCTTACCTGTCCGGCGCTCGGGCAGTACCGCCACTACTTCCGGTATGACATCCCCCGCCTTTTGCACTATCACCTGATCCCCCAGCCGGATATCCTTTTCCCGGATATAATCCAGGTTATGGAGTCCCGCCCTTCCCACCGTTGAACCGGCCAGCCGTACCGGTTCCAGTACTGCCGTGGGAGTTAAAACCCCGGTCCGGCCTACACTGACAATGATATCCTTTACTGTGGTGACCATCTGCTCCGCCGGAAATTTATAGGCAATGGCCCAGCGGGGGCTCTTGGCGGTAGTGCCAAGCCGTTCTTGCAAGGCCAGGGAATTCACCTTGACCACCAGACCGTCTATCCCATAGGGAAGGTCCCGGCGCCTCTGGGGATCCCATTGGCGCACCGCAGCTAGGACTTCCCCAATATCCTGGCAGAGAACATAATGCCTGTTGACTTTGAACCCTGCCCCCTGCAAATAGGCCAGGGCTTCGCTGTGGGTATGAAACTCCCTTCCCCTGGAGATACCGATCCCATAGACAAAGATATCGAGGGAACGGGAAGCCGCTATCCGGGGTTCAAGCTGGCGCACCGACCCGGCAGCGGCGTTGCGGGGATTGGCAAAGGGTTCTTCTCCCCTTTCCTCCCGGGCAGCATTGAGGCTCCGGTAAGCCTCAATAGGCATAAAAACCTCACCCCGCACCTCCAGGACCCGGGGATATTCTCCCCTAAGGTGCAGGGGCAGGGAGCGAATGGTCTTTAAATTGGCGGTGATGTCCTCACCCCGGTACCCGTCCCCCCTGGTGGCACCCCGGACAAAGGTGCCCCCTTCGTAGGTCAGGGCCACGGCCAGGCCATCGATCTTCAGCTCCAGGACATACTCCACCTTCTCTGCACCGGCCAGGTCCCGCACCCGCCGGTCAAAATGCAGCAGTTCCTCTTCCGTAAAGGCATTGGCCAGGCTCAAGAGGGGAACAGGATGCTCCACGGTGGCAAAGGCCGCCAGGAGTTCTCCCCCCACCCGCTGGGTGGGCGAGTCGGGCGTAATCAATTCGGGATGGGCCTCCTCCAGACTCTGCAGTTCCCTCATCAAGGCATCATATTCGGCATCGGTGATCTCAGGCGCATCCAGGACATAATAACAATAATTATGATGTTCAATAACCCGCCTGAGTTCTTCAATACGCTGGCGCAATTCCATATATGCACCTCCCCAGCCCTTCTGACATTCCTTTATCAGTAGTCTTATCCCTCTCTGCCCCCTCTATCCTCTAAACCTTGACCAAAGGGGCATAGAGGAGGGATAAGGTCTTGATCCCCCGGTCGGGAAAGGCTACCGTCACCAGGGCATCCTCCCCCTGTCCGGAAATGCTTATGACCGTTCCTTCTCCCCAGGCCCGGTGCCTTACTTTATCGCCGGCAGTGAAAGGGGCAGGAGCAGCCGCTCCTCCCGGAGGGATGGAATGATGTTCCCAGAGTCCGGCATCGGGTCCCTCCTGGGCCCGGCCCTTCTCTCCCACCGCTTCCTTGACCTCAGCCGGTATCTCCTTGATAAACCGGGAAACCGGATTACTCTGCCGGTACCCGTACAGGGTCCGCTCCCGGGCGCAGACCAGGTAAAGTTTTTGTTGGGCCCTGGTAATCCCCACATAACAGAGGCGGCGTTCCTCCTCCACATCTTCTTCCCGCTCCAGGGAACGGCTGTGGGGCAAAAGCCCCTCCTCCATCCCCACCAGGAAAACCACCGGGAATTCCAGGCCCTTGGCGCTGTGGAGGGTCATCATCACCGCCGCATCCTCCCCCTCCTGGTAGGTATCGGCATCGGAAAGGAGGGAAACACCGGTCAAAAAGTCCTCCAGGCTGTTACTTTCCCCCCTGGCTTCGAATTCCCCGGCCACGGTAATAAATTCCCGCAAGTTCTCCAGCCGCTCCTGGGCTTTAGCCGTTCCTTCCCACTCCAGTTCCTTCTCATATCCCGTTAAAGCCAAAATCTGGGGGATGAGGGCTGTTACCGGCATTTCCCGGGCCAATCCTTGGAGGGTCTGCAAAACCTCCGCCAGCTGGATCAGGCCTGTCCTCACCTTCTGGCTTAACCCCGGGATCTCCTCTGCCAAGGCCAGAATCTCCACCAGGGGCAGGTTCCGGGCCCGGGCATAGACCTCGATCCGGTTAAAGGTGGCCGGCCCGATGCCCCGCTTGGGGATATTGATAATCCGGCGCAAAGCGATGCCGTCGTCGGGGTTAACCAGCAATCTCAGGTAGGCCACCAGGTCTTTGATTTCCTTGCGGTCGTAGAAACCCAGGGTACCCACCAATTTGTAGGGAATCCCCTGGTTCCGGAATACTTCTTCCAGGACCCGGGACTGGGCATTAGTGCGATAAAGGACGGCAAAGTCACGCCAGGAAAAACCCTGTGCGGCCAGTTGACTGATTTCTCCAGCCACATAGGCCGCCTCATCCCGTTCGTCTAAGGCCCGGTAAACTTTGACCTTTTCCCCCGCTCCCCTGGCCGTCCACAGGGACTTTGGCTTTTGGTGTATATTATAGGCCATAAGACCGTTGGCCGCGGCCAAAACGCTGCCGTTGGAACGGTAGTTTTGCTCCAGCTTTATGATTTTCACTTTCCGGTAATCCCGTTCAAAATCGAGGATATTCCTGAGGTCTGCCCCCCGGAAACCGTAAATCGACTGGTAATCGTCCCCGACAACCAGGAGGTTGCCCTCCTCCGTTGCCAGCAGTTTGATCAAAACATACTGGGCATGGTTGGTATCCTGGTATTCATCCACCAGAATGTAGCGAAACCGTTCCCGGTACCGCTGGAGAACCTGGGGATATTCCCCGAAGAGGCGGACTACTGCAGCGAGAAGGTCATCAAAGTCCAGGGCGTTGTTTTCCCGCAATTTTTCCTGATACTGGGTATAAATATCCAGAAGGCGGCGGGCATACACGTCGGAATAATGGCTGTACCGCTGCAGGTAGGGAAGGAAACCCGCGGGGTCAACCAATTCGTTCTTCGCCCTGCTGATGACTGCCAGGGTTCCCTGGGGAGAATAATATTTCTCATCCAGGTTCAATCCCCTGAGGACGGATCGGATCAGGGCCAATTGGTCCCCCTTGTCATAGATGACAAACCCAGGGCGGTAGCCCAGATACCGCCCCTCCTGCCTCAGTATGCGTGCACAGGCGGCATGAAAGGTCATAATCCAGATCCCGGCCACTTCCCTTTCCCCCACCAGGGCCCGCACCCGCTCCCGCATTTCCCAGGCCGCCTTGTTGGTGAAGGTAATGGCCAGGATTTGCCGGGGTTGTACCCCCTGGGCCAACAGGTAAGCGATCCGGTGGGTCAGGACCTTGGTCTTCCCGCTGCCGGCCCCAGCCAGGATCAGAAGGGGGCCGGAACCATGCTGGACCGCTTCCCGCTGTTGTTCATTGAGTTGGGCCAGTAGTTGCTGCAAAATGCTACCCCCTTTTCAATGCCTATTCTGTTCGACAGTATATGGTAAGATTCCTTTTTGCGCCAATTGATTCAAGGGAAGGGGGGAAGGTCAAACAAAGAAAACCCCCGCCAGAGGGTATCTTGTCTGCAGGGGTGGCCGAACCGGACCTTCAATCCAGCACCACTATTCCTCTTCGGTCTGGAGAAGCTTCCCCGCCTTCTCCAGCCGTTCCAAAATAGTCTTATAACCGTCACCGCCATAGTAGAGGTATTTTTTAACCCGACTTATGGTCGCCGTGGAAACTCCCGTCCGTTCGGTAATTCTGTCATAGGTGTGTCCTGCCCGCAGCATCCTGGCCACTTCCAGGCGCTGGGCCAGGGTTTTAATCTCACCAATGGTGGCAATATCTTCAAAGAAACGATAGCATTCTTCCTTGTTTTCCAGGGCCAAGATCGCCTCAAAAAGTTGTTCGGTAAATTCATCCTGCCATTTGACGCTGTAAGCCACAGGACCCACCCCCCCGATACAGCTTCCTTTATCTTATTCTTTAACTAAAGCGTGAATCCTCCCCCGGGGGAAATAATTTTTCCCAGGGCTTCATCGGGTAAGATACCGTCGCCCACCCAGGTACCGTTCCCGATAAAAGGGTTCTTCCAGGGGGGTGACGACTACCCGCCCGTAGCGGGAAGAGGCATGGAGAAAGAGACCATCCCCCAGGTAGATGCCCACATGGGTTGGGAACAGGGGGCTTTTGCCCCCGGCAAAAAAGACCAGATCCCCGGGCACAAGATTACTGACCTCGACGCCGCCGAGGAACTGTTCATTGGCATCCCGGGGCAGCTCAATACCACAGGCATAGTAAAGGATATAGGTCAGGCCGGAACAGTCCAAACCATCGGCAGTGATCCCACCCCACAGGTAAGGAACACCCAAAAATTGGCGTGCCAGTGCAATCACCCGGGCCGGGCTTGCCCGGGGAATGCCTCTTTCCCGGGTGAAATGCTTTACCCCCGCATCCAGAACCCAGCCGGTATCCCCCGTCGGGAGCACAACTTTAACCAGGGAGGAGAAATTCCCCCCGGTCTCCAGAATGGTGCCCAAAAATGCCGTCAGCAGGGGACATTCTTCGCCCGCCCCCACGGCTTGTATCTGGATTCTGGGCCTGTCAACCATAACGACAGTGTCCCTTCTTTTTTCCGGTGCAGGAACCAGGAGGGCAGTCCAGAGCCAGCCGTGGTATCCGTCGGGTCCGACCACCTGGGCCCAGTCACCCTGCAGTCCCAGCACCTTCACTTCCGCCCCCAGGAGGACCTGGGTAACCCGCTCTGCCCCGACCCAGGGAGCACTGTAAAGATCGGCGACACTGGAAGCCACCAACATGGTCTTCATAGTGTTCTCCCCCTCTACCGATATCCCTATGCCGGCACAGGGGAATTGATGCCGGGAAGGGGGAGAAGGGAAGAACGAGAGCAGGAAGCTATTCTACCTGTTCCAGAAGCACAAATTGTACTTCCCGGGTACTGGCCGAACCCAAAATTACAAGGGGCCTCTCCCGGCTGTTGCAAAAGCGAAGGTCCTTTTCTCCCGGGACTACTGTGGCATCAGTCCCCGGTGGAGTGTAATCGACGGGTTGAGAATGACCGTGGCGTTCCACAATTTCCAATCCGGCGGCGGAAGCAGCCTGGTAAAGGGTACTGGAAACCTGGCAAATACCGCCCCCGACAGACTGGGAAAATTCACCGGAATCGTCGATAACCGGAGCCTTTTGAAAACCCCTGGCTTCTGTCGGTATTCCTACGATACCGTTAAAGGAAAACTCCTCTCCCGGTGCCAACACCATACCATTAACCAGCTGGGTGGCCAGCTGGATATTATGGACCCGTTCAAGCCGATCATCGACAATTTCGGTCTTCCCTCCCCCAACCAGCCGTAAATTGCCCCGGGCAATATCCTTTTTGTCCGCCAGGTTTCCCGGGGTAATTTGGGCTTCTACCTCCCTGGTCACCAGGTTGATCTTCTCCCCCGGCCGGGCCAGCATAACCTGCCGCAGGGTGGCCTCCACGTCCACCTCGAGACCCGGTTTATCGGGAATAATCTCCCCCGTTTCCAGATCCAGGTGGGCATTTTGGGGTAGGACCTTCCTTTCTTCAGCCAGTTCCAGGACTAAAGCCTCAACTTTCTCCCGCTTTAAACCGCCCACAGGTATCCCCTCCAGGGTTACTCCCCGGCTCACCCGTCCCTGGGTGAGAACTACCAGGACTGCCGCCACAAGGCCCAGGAAGCCCAGACCCCGCAGCCATGGTCGCACCATCATCCTCGTGTCCACCTCCCCCCCTTATTTTACCCAGCGGCATCCACCTTATCAGGTTTCCCCTGGAGGAAGGGTGACACCAAAATTATACCTGTCTCATAGACTGTTAGGGATAACAGGCAATTGTTTTTTCCCATCCTGCACAAAAGGAGGATACCTTGATGTCTCTGGAAACCACGATGAAACGGGAAATGCACCTCCGGACCCTCCTCTCCCAGGTGCGGGGAGCAATACAGCTGGGAGGGGAAGATCCCGTCATTACCGGCATAAGTACCGATTCCCGCACCTTCCAACCGGGAGAACTATTTGTGGCCATAAAGGGTGACCACCACGACGGCCATATCTTTATCCCCCAGGTCCTGGACCGGGGTGCCCCCGCCCTGGTGGTGGAAGACCTGCCCTCCATGCTCCCCCGGGGAAAGGAGGCCGTGGTCCGGGTCAATAACAGCCGGTTGGCCTTGGCCCATATGGCCGCCGCTTTTTACCGGTATCCTGCCCGCCGCTTGATCTGTGCCGGTGTCACAGGAACCACCGGCAAAACAACAACAACCTTCCTCCTCAATGCCATTCTAGAAGAGGCCGGTTTAAGAACGGGCCTGCTGGGGACTGTCTGCCAAAAAATCGGTGATTTGGTCTATCCTTCCGACATAACCACGCCGGAGCCCCTTACGTTACACCGCCTTTTTGCCGCTATGGTGGAACAAAGGGTCAGTCACGCCGTAATGGAGGTATCCTCCCACAGTCTCTGCCAGGAACGGGTAGCCGGCATCCCCTATGCCGTCGCTGTCTTTACCAATTTGAGCCGGGAACATCTCAATTACCACGGTTCCCTTGCCCGTTACCTGACCAGCAAGGCAAAGCTCTTTTCCTCCCTCGACCCGGGCGCCTACGCCATCCTCAACCTGGATGAGCCGGCCAGTGGCTATCTTGCGCAGGTGACCGGCGCGCCCATAATAACCTATGGTACCAGAACCGGAGCCGATCTTCGGGCCAGTCGGATCAAGGGCAAACAACAAGGTCTTTCCTTTCAGCTTGCCCTTACCCGGCCCCTGGTAACTGGTGGGGGGGCGGTTTTACCGCCCCAGCAATGGGATGTGGCACTGGGCCTTTTGGGCCGGCACAACGTCTACAACGCCCTGGGGGCCGTCGGGGCTGCCCTGGCCCTGGGGATAACGCCGGAGATTATTATCCGTGCCCTGAAAAAATTCCCCGGTGTCCCCCGGAGGTTGGAGGTTGTTTACCGGGGGGCCTTTACCATTATCGATGATTTCGGCCACAATGAGGCCAGCCTCAAGGCGGTTTTCCATACCATCGCCGGCATGGATTACCGGAGGCTGGTGATCGTCAATTACCTGAAGGGCTCCAGGGGGGTGAAAGCCAACGAAATCACAGCCAGGCATATTGTCCAGGCCGCCCGGAAAATGCGCCTGGCCCGGGTAATCACTACCCGGAGCGATTCCCATGTGATCCGGAAAAATATTGTTCGGGACGAAGAAGAGGAAGCCTTTACCGCTATTATCGCCGGGGCCGCCCTGCCCATAGTGAATACCAGGGAACTGCCCGACGCCATTTCCCTGGGGTTAAAAAGCGTCGGCCCCGGTGATCTCCTCCTGCTCCTGGGTCCTTCCGGGATGGATGCCGGGGCGGACCTGGCCCTCCGTCTCCTCCACCAGCCTCCCCGGCAGCACCGGATATTGCCCACCGCCCTCGTCGCCTCCGGATAAAAAAACCGGCCCCAGAGGACCGGCCGACTTTCCCGGGGAGCGTGACGGGGCCAGTTCCTCCTCACGTTCCCCCTGCTATAGAGTATTATCCACCACCCACTACCGCAGGGCCTTGACCCCAATATCGCGGCGAAAGTGGGCACCGGAAAAACTAATTTTTTCCACCGCCTGGTAGACCCGGGTACGGGCCTCGGCAATCCCCTTGCCCAGCCCCGTCACCCCCAGAACCCGGCCTCCGGCTGTGACCACCTCACCGCCCTGGGACTCCGTCCCGGCATGGAAGACCAAAACATCCTCCTCCGTCTCCACCATCTCCAGGCCCCTGATGGGGAATCCCTTCTGGTAAGGACCGGGATAACCACCTGAAGCCATGATGACACAAACCGCCGCCTCCTCGCGCCACCGCAGGGAAAGCCCGGAAAGGCCCCCCAGGAGACAGGCCTCCAGTACATCGACCAGATCATTTTCCAAGCGGGGCAGGATCACCTGGGTCTCCGGATCACCAAAACGGGCATTGAACTCCAGGACCCGGGGGCCGTCCCCTGTCAACATCAGGCCGGCATAGAGGACACCGGTAAAGGGCCGTCCCAGATCCTGCATGGACCGCACAGTGGGAATCAGGATAGTGTTGTAAACCTCTTCCTGCAGGGCCGGGGTAAAGGCAGGAACGGGAGAATAACAGCCCATCCCACCGGTATTGGGCCCCCTGTCCTCGTCATAGACCTGTTTATGGTCCTGGGATGCCACCAGGGGGAGGATGTTTTCACCATCGGTGAAGGCCAGGAGGGTCACCTCTTCCCCTTCTAGGCATTCCTCGATGACCACCCGGCGCCCGGCGGCGCCGTAGATCTGCCCCTCCATTATTTCGTAGACCGCCTCCAGTGCCGTCTCTTCATCCCTGGCTACCACTACACCCTTACCGGCGGCCAACCCTTCGGCCTTGACGACGATGGGAACACCAACCTGCTGTATGTAGGCCTGGGCCCTTTTGTAGTCTTCGAAAACGGCAAATTTTGCCGTCGGAATGCCATAGCGGTCCATGAGTTCCTTGGCAAAGACCTTGCTGCCCTCAAGGGCGGCGGCTGCCGCTGTTGGACCGAAAACAGCCAGCCCCCTCTGCCGGAAAACATCGACGATCCCAGCCACCAGGGGGGCCTCGGGTCCAACTACGGTCAGATCAATTCTTTCCCCTTGGGCAAAGGCGGCCAGGGCTTCGATATCCTCCGCCTTGATGGGCACATTTTCGGCCAGTTTTGCCGTCCCGGCATTGCCGGGGGCACAGAAGATCTTCTTTACCCGGGGGCTGGTGGATAACTTCCAGACCAGGGCATGCTCCCGTCCCCCTCCACCCACTACCATGACCTTCATCCTTCCACCTCCCTTTTTGAATAGAAGAAACATTATTTCCCTAGCACAGTCTCAGGGAAAAAATGATAAGCAGCATTTCTGGCGGAACGACATTTCGACGGACAGCTATGGCGGTTATCGGTAGTGACCGGGGAAGTACCCCGAAAACAGCATCGAGACGACTAGATAAAAAGAGCGCAGGCGAGTGAGGAGAGGCAGCGACACCATGTCTGAGTCCGTAAGGGCGAGTTGTATCACTGCCCGAATGAGCCGAGCTCGTTCAGTAGGCCTGTTAGTCTCCTGCTGTAGAGGGGTACTTCCGGCATCTAGCAGAATGGACCCCACTGGACAAAAAAACCGGAGCGCAAGTCTCTCCCGCAAGGAGAACCGGGAGCGACGCCAGAAACGCTGTCGTTAAGTGCAAAAAGAATTTAATGCTTAAAATGCCTCATCCCGGTAAAGACCATGGCAATGCCGGCCTCGTCGGCGGCCTTGATGGAATCCTCATCCCGGATGGAGCCACCGGGCTGGATGATGGCCTTTACCCCCGCCCTGGCCGCTTCTTCAACGGTATCGGGCATGGGGAAGAAGGCGTCGGAGGCCAGGACACTCCCGGCAGCCTGGGCCCCGGCCTGCTTCAGGGCAATTTGGGCCGCTCCCACCCGGTTCATCTGCCCGGCTCCGATCCCCAGGGTCCGGCCCCCGGCTGCCACCACAATGGCATTGGATTTGACATGTTTGACTACCTTCCAGGCAAAGAGGAGGTCCTGCCACTGTTCGGCAGTAGGCTCCCGCCTGGTGACCACCTTAAGGGCCCGGGGATCCAGTTGGCCGGCATCACTATCCTGAACCAAAAGTCCCCCCCGCACCCTTTTGTACTCAAGATAAGAATCCACGGGCTGCAAAAGATCGGGTACCTCCAGCAACCGCAGGTTTGGTTTTTGGGCCAGGATCTCCAGCGCACCTTCCTCAAACCCGGGGGCAATTATCACTTCCAGGAAGATCTCCACCATAGCCCGGGCCGTTTCCACATCCACCGGACGGTTGGCAGCAACTATCCCGCCAAAGATTGAGACGGGATCCCCGGCATAGGCCCGGCGGTAGGCCTCCGGCAGTGTTTCGGCCGTGGCCACCCCGCAGGGATTGGTATGTTTCAGGGCTACCACCGTCGTCTCGGAGAATTCCCGCACCAGCTCCAGGGCGGCATTGCCATCATTGATATTATTAAAGGACAAAGGTTTCCCCTGCAGCTGTCTGGCCCGGGCCAGGGAAGGCCCGACAGCCCCGGCTTCACCGTAGAAGGAAGCCCGCTGGTGAGGATTCTCACCGTACCTAAGATCCTGGAGTTTGGTCAGGGTCAGGGTTAAGTGGGCAGGGAACCCCTCCTCCCCGGTCAGGATTTTACCCAGGTAGTTACTGATGACGGCATCATACTGGGCCGTATGGGCAAAGGCCTCCACTGCCAGGCGGAAGGCAGTTTCTTCCGAGAGGGTACCCTTTTGCTCCTGCAGCTCCACCAGCACTTCCTGGTACCGGGCCGGATTCACCACAACCCCCACTCCCCGGTAATTTTTGGCCGCAGCCCGGATCATAGTCGGGCCGCCAATATCAATATTTTCAATGGCCTCGGCCAGGGAGACCCCCGGGCGGGCTATGGTTGCGGCAAAGGGATAAAGATTCACCACCACCAGGTCGATGGGTCCGATGCCCAGCTCTGCCAGCTGTTCAGCGTCTTCCGGTACCTCCCGGCGGTACAGGATGCCGGCATGGACAGCCGGGTGCAGGGTCTTCACCCGTCCCCCCAGGATTTCCAGGAACCCCGTCAGGTCGGAAACAGA
>DUVO01000029.1 GCA_012841005.1 Bacillota bacterium
CCCTGCAGGCGGGGCAGTGATATAATAAAAAAATTAGGACGGCTGGAATTGGATGGTAAGGAGGTTGCTGGCATGGAGAAGATACGGGTACGATTTGCTCCGAGTCCCACGGGTCCCCTTCATATCGGTGGTGCAAGAACCGCCCTTTTTAACTGGCTTTTTGCCAGGAAGAATAATGGTGTCATGGTCCTGCGCAGTGAAGATACAGATCTGGAACGCTCGTCGGCCGAGTCAGAGAGGAATATTGTCCGGGATCTGAAGTGGTTGGGAATTGACTGGGATGAGGGGCTTGAGGTCGGCGGCCCCTATGCTCCTTATCGCCAGACGGAACGGTTGGATCTGTACCGCCAATTCACCGAGCGCCTGCTCGCGGAAGGAAAGGCCTACTACTGCTTTTGTTCCGAAGAAGAAGTGGAGGAGGAACGGCAGCGCCAGCTATCCAGGGGGGAAACGCCCCATTACCACGGCAAGTGCCGCAACCTTTCCCGGGAAGAGCAGGAAAGGTGTTTAAAGGAAGGGCGCCAGGCCGTCGTCAGGTTCCGGGTTCCCGAGGGCGAAAAGGTCGTGGTGGAAGATGTAGTAAGGGGCCGGGTTGAGTTTGACAGCGACGGGGTCGGAGACTTTGTCCTTGTTAAGTCGGACGGGCTTCCAACCTATAACTATGCCTGTGTCATAGATGATTACCTCATGAAGATAACCCATGTGATCCGGGGGGAAGAGCATCTTTCCAACACCCCACGCCAGGTGCTGTTGTACCAGGCCTTCGGCTGGCAGCCCCCTAAATTTGCCCATATTTCCCTCATCCTGGCCGAGGATCGGAGCAAAATGAGCAAGCGCAAGGGGGATACGGCCGTTGAACAGTACCGGGAGAAAGGGTACCTTCCCGAGGCCGTGGTGAACTTCCTGGCCCTGCTGGGCTGGTCCCCGGAGGGCGAGGAAGAGGTCTTTTTCCTGGAGGAACTGGTCAAACAGTTCGATCTCAACCGGGTTTCCCGGGCACCGGCGGTCTTCGATATGGATAAACTCAAGTGGTTAAATGGCCATTATATTAAGAACAGCTCCCTGGAAAGGATCACAGAACTGGCCGTTCCTTACCTCCAGGAAGCCGGATATCTGACCGGGGAACTGACTCCTGAGCAGTGGAACTGGGTAAAAATGGTCGTGGCCTCGGTGCGGGAATATCCCACCTGTCTTGCGGAAATTATCGATTATGTAGATGTTTTCTTCAATGACGAAATCGAATTTGAGCAGGAAGAACTGAAGGAAATCCTGCAGCAGGAGCAGGTGCCCCGGGTGGTGGAGGCCCTGTATGAAGCCCTGGATCAGACGCCGGAATTGACGCCGGAGACAGCGAAAAAAGTGCTGCGGGACATCTGTAAAGGACTGAAACTCGGGGGTAAAAAGGTTTATATGCCCCTGCGGATTGCCCTTACCGGCAGCAATCATGGGCCGGAGCTGTATGAATTGATTGCCATTCTGGGGAAAGAGCGGGTTGCTTCCAGGATTAACCGGGCCCTGGCCGGTGTTGGCAAATAGGTTATAAAGGTGCCGGTGGTACCGGCCGGCGCCCGGAGCATAATATAGAGAATAATAAGTAAAGGCAATGCCGAGGAGGAGTAGGGTCCTGACCCTGGCAGAGAGGGATCACCGCGGCTGTAAGTGATCCTCAGGTGCGGGGATCCGAAGGTGCGCCTCGAAGCTGCGGTGCCCAAAGCGACTGGTTAGTAGGTGCCGACGGGTATACCCGTTATAGTATCTGGGTATTTTGCCCCATATAGGCTGGGGAAGTACCCTTTGAGTGGGATATGTAAATATCCAAATAGAGTGGAACCGCGGGCTCGCCGTCTCTGTGATGGTGAGCCGTTTTTATCAGGGAAAAGGAGGGAATAGAATGGTACTGCGTGTCTACAATACAATGACCAGGGGCAAAGAGGAGTTCAGGCCCCGGGAAGGGAAAAAGGTGGGTATTTATGTCTGCGGGGTGACCCCCTACAATTACTGCCACGTCGGCAATGCCAGGCCCTATGTGGTGTGGGATGTTTTTCGCCGTTACCTGGAATACAAGGGTTATGAAGTTTTCCATGTCCAGAACTTCACCGATGTGGATGATAAGATCCTGGCCCGGGCGGCCCAGGAGGGAAAGACCCCGGGGGAAATTGCAGAAAAGTATATTGCCGAATATTACGCCGATATGGACGCCCTGGGGGTCAAGCGGGCCCATTTCTATCCCCGGGTTACCGAGCATATACCCGATATTATTGCCATGGTCCAGGGCCTGGTTGAGAAGGGCTACGCCTATGAGGTAGACGGTGACGTCTATTATGATGTGGGACGGTTTGCCGGATATGGTAAACTTTCGGGGCGCAGTCTGGAAGAGATGCGGGCAGGGGCCAGGGTTGAAGTCGATGAAAAGAAGGCCAATCCCATGGACTTTGCCCTGTGGAAGCGGGCCAAGCCAGGGGAGATTTCCTGGGACAGTCCCTGGGGCAAGGGGCGGCCGGGCTGGCATATCGAGTGTTCCGTTATGTCCCACAAATATTTGGGGGAAGGCTTTGACTTTCACGGTGGGGGCGTTGACTTGATTTTCCCTCACCATGAGAACGAAATTGCCCAGACCGAGGCCTATACAGGTCAACCCTTTGTCCGGTACTGGCTCCACAACGGATTCGTCAATTTCAGCGGGGAAAAGATGGCAAAGTCTGTCGGTAATGTAATTACCATCAGGGAGGCCCGCCAGGAGTATTCGGGGATGGCCGTGCGCCTGTATCTTTTGTCTACCCATTACCGCAGCCCAATAGATTTCGACCTGGAGAAACTGGCGGCAGCCCAGAAGGGATGGGAACGGCTGCAGAATGCCAGGGAAGGGATGGAGCAGGTCCTGGGCCGGGGAGATGACCTTCCCCCACAGCCACCGGAAGGGGAACTGAAGGAGCGGGCACGGAACCTGCGGGACCGGGCCGGGGAGGCCGTGACTAAATTTGTCGAGGCCATGGACGATGATTTTAATACTGCCCTGGCCATTGGCATTCTTTTCGACCTCACCCGGGAGATTAACAGCTTCCTGCGGCAGCCTGTTGCCACACCGGGGGAAAAGGCCGCACTGGCCCGGGCCCGGGAGGTATTCCAAACTATCGGTGGTGTCCTGGGATTGTTACCGGCGCCGGAAAAGGCTGCAGCTGAAGGACTGGTAAATGAGCTGCTGCAGCTGATTATTGATGTTCGCCAGGAAGCAAGGAGCAGAAAGGACTTTGCCCTGGCCGATAGCATCAGGGAGCGTCTGGGCCAGTTGGGTATTATTTTGGAGGATACCCCCCAGGGGATACGTTACCGGCGGAAGTAGGGGTTAAAATGGAGAAGTGGCGCCGTTTTTTCTCCTGGCTCTCGGCCGGGGGAAGAAGAAAAGGGCCGGGGGAG
>DUVO01000240.1 GCA_012841005.1 Bacillota bacterium
AGCCAAGTTCAGGGCCCTGCGCATGTCTTTACCCACGGTAACCACACCGTGGTTCTGCAGCAGTACCGCCAGGTAATTGCCCATTGCCTTCACAGCATTTCGCCCCAGTTCTTCTGTACCGATATTGGCGAAGAGGGCCACCGGAACAGGACCGCCCACACCCAGGGCAATCTCCGCTATGACCGGGGGTATAGGCTGGTTTAAAGCAGACATAGCCGTGGCATAAATGGAGTGGGTATGGACTACCGCCGCAATATCCCCCCTCTCCCGGTAAAACATGGTGTGCATAGGTGTTTCACTGGAAGGCGCCAAATCCCCTTCCACCACTTTCCCTTCCAGATCAACGATCACCACATCCTCAGGGGTCATATCCTCGTAGGATAAACCGGAAGGGGTAATGGCCACCAATTTCTTTTCCCGGTTGCAGAAACTGACATTCCCCCAGGTCCCTGTGACCCAACCGCCCTTTACCAGGGTCTGGGCGGCATCATAAACAATCTTCCTTTCCTTCTCCAGTAACACTTCTCAGACCTCCTTTTCTTTATTTGTTATTGGGTAAAACTTCCACATTTACGCAGTATTTTACCTGCTGCCCGCTAAAATATGCCTTCAGATCTTCAGCCACCATCCGCACGCCGCGATAAACGGTAGTTTTGGAAGCCCCTCCGATATGGGGCGTCATGGTCACATTTTCCAGGGCCAGGAGGGGGTGATCTGGTGGCAATGGCTCCGGATCGTAAACATCCAGGGCTGCCCCCTTTATTTTGCCCCCGGCCAGGGCCCGGTATAATGCTTCATAATCCACCAGACCCCCCCGTGCGGTATTGATAAAATAGGCAGTCGGTTTCATCAACGCAAATTCCCGTTCTCCGATCATTTTCCGGGTTTCCGGGGTAAGGCGGGCATGGAGGCTGACAATATCCGCTTCTTGTAACAACTGGTCCAACTCGACCTTTCTATGTCCATCCCTTTTGACTGATTCCGCCGCCACATAGGGATCGTATACCAGTACTTCACTTCCCAGCATTGAGAAAACCCTCGCCACTTCCCGGCCAATATGGCCGTAGCCTACAACCCCGACAATGATGTCGGGCAGTTCCGGACCCACCTTTTCGTACAGGTAGAGATCACCACGCCATTTTCCCTGTTTCAGGGCATGGTGGCCAATGGTTATATTCTTAAGGTGGGCCAGGGTCAACCCCAGGGTAAACTCCACAACAGCTGAGAAATTGCGCCCGGGGCTGTTGAAAACAGGAATCCCCCTTTTGGTACAGGCAGGGATATTTACATTGACCGGTCCCCCCCTGGTGCAGGCCACCGCCTTGAGGTTGGGCGCAGCCGCCAAAACCGCCTCTGTAACAGGACCGGCATCTACTACCAGCACCTCTGTCTCGGCCACCAGGAGTATAAGATCTTCTGGCTCACCGGAGTATTCCTTGATCTCCCCCTTTTGGTCAAGAAAGGGTTGCACAGGCCACGGAGCTTCAAAACCGTTGAATTGGGCCCCGGGGAAATACTCCTGCAGCACCTCTTCGTAAATTTTGTTTTTCACAAAGCCATCGCCAACAATAGTAAACTTCACTGCAGTCACCCCTTCAGCTAATTTGTTTAGATTATTAACATTTAATTTGTTTAGATTATTAACATTGGCCAATTCCTTTAGAATTTACCTCCGGGAGAAAACCCCGTATAGCGAAAAGGAAAGAAAAGTTATGCCCAAAAGAGCAAAATGACCTTAATCCTGCACCTTCCCCGCCTCCCAGAGCAAACCAGGTGTGGGAAATTAAACCACCAAGGGCCGCACCGGTCCACCGGTCCATACCGGCACACCCGATAACATCCGGTCAACAAAGAACCTTTAGCCTCTATTCCTTTAATCCGGAAAATTTAAGGTAGCATTTCACTGATAATATCTTCATATTGAAATAGACCGCCCAGGCCCCCCGTATGGACGAAAAGCACCCGTGCCCCCGGAGGTATTACCCCCCCATGGACCAGATCCATGAGACCGAAAAAGGCCTTTCCCGTATAGACAGGGTCGAGATATATTCCCTCTTTCCTGGCCACATAACGGATGACTTCTATAACCTCTTTTACAATGGTCCCATAGCCCCCGAAACCATAGCCAGCGATGGTGGCCCCTTCGATATCTTTGACGGTAAGAATTCCTCCCTCCATCTCCAGCAGAGATAAGGTTTTCTCGACCAATACATTTACATCCTCCAGTAATTCTTCCCTGGGATCACCGACACCGATGCAAAGGGTTTTTAGAGA
>DUVO01000242.1 GCA_012841005.1 Bacillota bacterium
CCGGCAGCTGCCGGTTCCCTTTTACACAATAAGACCGCCGGATAAGGACCCAGCCCTCCGGAGATAATAAAAACGTATTTGGAAGGGAGGGCGAGGTTATTGTTGGGTGCAGGGTGGGGCGGTCTATTGGGATTTGTCCAGATTTTTTTTGCCATCGTCATCGGCCTCTATTTTTGGAATCTTTTGCGGACACAGCAGGGCAACAAGACGGCAGTAGATAGAGAGTCGCGGAAGGAAATAGAAAAACTGAGGCAATTGCGGGAGATATCCCTTACCCTTCCCTTATCGGAAAAGACCCGTCCTTCCTCCTTTGAGGAGATTATCGGGCAGGAGGAAGGCTTGAAGGCTTTGCGGGCTGCCCTCTGTAGCCCCAATCCCCAACATGTTATTATTTACGGTTCCCCGGGGGTGGGAAAGACCGCCGCCGCCCGGTTGATCCTGGAAGAGGCCAAGGCCAATCCCAATTCGCCCTTCAAGGAAACAGCCAAATTTGTCGAGGTTGATGCCACCACGGCGCGTTTTGATGAAAGGGGTATAGCCGATCCCCTGCTGGGCTCTGTCCATGATCCCATCTACCAGGGGGCGGGTCCTTTGGGCATGGCCGGTATTCCCCAACCCAAACCGGGGGCTGTTACCAAGGCCCACGGCGGTATTCTTTTCATCGATGAGATCGGTGAACTGCACCCTATTCAGATGAATAAACTTCTCAAGGTCTTGGAAGACCGGAAGGTTTTTTTGGAAAGCGCCTACTACAATTCAGAAGATCCCAATGTGCCCAGTCATATCCATGATATTTTTCAAAATGGCTTGCCGGCTGATTTTCGCCTGGTGGGAGCAACGACCCGGATGCCCCATGAGATCCCTCCCGCCATTCGTTCCCGGTGTGTGGAGGTGTTTTTCCGGGGCCTGCGCCCGGATGAAATTGGTATTATTGCCAGGAACGCTGTCCATAAGATGAATTTACGTATCGATGCCGCCGCTGTGAAAGTGGTTGAAAAGTACGCTACCAACGGCAGGGAAGCTGTAAATATTATCCAAATTGCCGGTGGCCTGGCCCTGACCGAGGGACGGGAGCAAATTACCGTTGCCGACATAGAGTGGGTGGTGAACAGTGGTCAGTATTCTCCCCGGCCGGATAAAAAAATACCGGATCAGCCCCAGGTGGGGTACGTGAACGGACTTGCCATCTATGGGCCCAATATGGGGACCCTCCTTGAGATCGAGGCGGCGGTGTTGCCGGTACGCCGGGGTGAGGGCCAGATAACGGTAACGGGAATGATCGAGGAGGAGGAGATGGGCAATCCGGGGCATATGTTGCGGCGCAAAAGCATGGCCCGGGGTTCGGTGGAGAATGTTCTGACGGTATTACGTCGTTACCTGGATTTTAACCCCCGGGATTATGATATTCACCTGAATTTCCCCGGCGGGATACCCGTCGATGGACCTTCGGCCGGGGTTGCGGTAGCAACCGCTGTCTATTCCGCCCTGACCAATGTACCGGTCGATAACAGGGTAGCGATGACCGGTGAAGTCTCAATTCGTGGCTTTATTAAGCCTGTAGGGGGAGTGGTGGTCAAGGCTGAGGCGGCCCGGCAGGCGGGGGTGAAAAAGGTGCTGATTCCGAAGGAAAACTGGCAGGAGTGTTTTGGCCAATTCAGTGATCTGGCGGTGATCCCGGTGGAGAGCCTGGATGAAGTATTCCGCCATGCCCTCTTTAAACGGAACCGGGGAGATTACCTGGTTGCTACTGGAGTGGAGTCCCTCACAGCTTCTACCCTGTGATTGCATCCCGATGAACCGGTACGAGCCAATATCTACTTAATAGATGGATATTGGGGAAGAACATAACTGGCGGGCTAGAAAAAGGAATTGAAATTTGTGAGTAGAATAGGTTATTATCATTAGTATTGGGAACATTTTAGTGGAGGTGAAGCCGTGGGTGCTGTGGAGACCAGAAGACGTTCTCTACCTTTATTACCACTGCGGGGGGTATTGGTATTCCCCTTTATGGTTATCCATCTTGATGTCGGGCGGGAGAAGTCTATAGCCGCCCTGGATCAGGCCATGGTAGCTGATAAACAGATCCTGCTGGCCAGTCAGGAAGATGCCCAGACCGATGACCCAGTACCGGAAGAGATCTATTCGGTCGGGACCATAGCCGAGATCAAGCAGCTGTTAAAACTTCCCGGGGGGACGGTACGGGTATTGGTCGAGGGAATTTCCCGGGCCCGGGTTGAGAAATATATTGCCGTAGAGCCTTACTATCAGGTAGAGGTTACTGAATACCTGGAAACGGAGGAGAAGACTCCCGAGGTGGAGGCTTTGACCAGAAGTCTTGTCTTTCAGTTTGAGCAGTACGTAAAACTAAGTAAAAAGATCCCGGCGGAAACCGTTGTTTCCATCATTACCATCGAAGATGCAGGCCGACTCTCGGATTTAATAGCTTCCCATCTCACCATTAAACTGGCGGACAAGCAGCGTATCCTGGATGCCGTTGAAGTCCGGGAACGGTTGGAGACTATTAATGGGATTCTGGCCAAGGAGATAGAGATTCTTGAGCTGGAACGTAAAATCAATGCCCGGGTCAGGAAGCAAATGGAGAAGACCCAGAAGGAATATTACTTGCGGGAACAACTGCGGGCCATCCAAAAGGAGCTGGGCGAGCGGGAGGAGGGCAGCGATGGCCTCGAATACCGGGAGCGGATCGAGGAGGCCGACCTGCCGGAGGATGTCGCAGAAAAGGCGTTAAAAGAGGTGGAGCGGCTGGAGAAGATGCCGGCCATGGCTGCCGAGGCAGCTGTTGTCCGCACATACCTGGACTGGCTTTTGGAATTACCCTGGCGCAAACAGACAAAGGACCGGTTAGATCTCGACCAGGCTCAGAAAATCCTTGATGAGGATCACTACGGGCTGAAAAAAGTTAAGGAAAGAATCCTGGAATATCTGGCCGTACGCCAGTTGGCCCAAAAACTTAAAGGCCCGATTTTATGCCTGGTAGGTCCTCCGGGTGTAGGCAAAACCTCCCTGGCCAAATCAATTGCCCGGGCTTTAGAACGAAAATTTGTCCGGATCTCCCTGGGCGGGGTCAGGGATGAGGCTGAGATCCGGGGCCACCGACGCACTTATGTGGGAGCATTGCCCGGCCGGATCATCCAGGGGATGCGGCAGGCCGGTTCCAAAAACCCCGTATTTTTACTGGATGAAATCGACAAAATGAGTATGGATTTCCGGGGTGACCCTTCCGCAGCACTCCTCGAGGTATTGGATCCGGAGCAGAATAATGTTTTCAGTGATCACTATATCGAGATTCCCTTTGATCTCTCCCATGTTTTCTTCATTACAACGGCCAATACGACCCATACTATTCCCAGTGCCCTCTTGGACCGGATGGAGGTTATTCACCTGCCTGGCTATACCGAAGAGGAAAAGATCAACATCGGTATGCGTTACTTGCTCCCCAAACAAAGGCAGGAACATGGCCTACAGAAAAAGCAGATGACACTGAGTGAAAATGCCCTCAAAAAGGTGATCAGGGAGTATACCCGGGAGGCGGGGGTACGGAATCTGGAACGTTCCCTGGCGGCAATCTGCCGGAAGGCCGCCCGGGAGATTGTGCAGGAAAGAGTCCAGAGGGTACGGGTTACCCACCGCAATCTGAAACGCTACCTGGGAATACCTCGTTTCCGCTACGGGATTGCCGGGCAGGAGGATGAAGTAGGGGTTGCTACCGGCTTAGCCTGGACCGAAGTGGGGGGGGATGTCCTTTCCATTGAGGTTAGTATTGTACCCGGCAAAGGGAAACTGACCCTTACCGGGCAATTGGGTGATGTGATGCGGGAATCAGCCCAGGCAGGATTCAGCTATATCCGCAGCCGGGCAGGCTATCTCCAGATTTCTGATACTTTTCCGGAGCAGATGGATATTCACATCCATATCCCGGAAGGTGCCATTCCCAAGGACGGTCCTTCCGCCGGCATAACCATGGCCACTGCCCTGGCTTCTGCCTTGACCCAAAAGGCGGTCCGGGCCGATGTGGCGATGACCGGGGAAATCACCCTCCGGGGAAGGATTCTTCCTGTGGGTGGGGTAAAGGAGAAGATCCTGGCTGCCCACCGGGCCGGGGTCAAGAAGATTCTGCTGCCGGTAGAGAACAGGCGGGATCTGGAAGAAATCCCGGCCAATGTGAAGCGGGACCTGAAATTTATCTTTGTGGAGCATATGGATCAGGTTTTAAAGGAAGCACTGGTGGGGTTGGCAGATGAGAATAACCAGGGTTGAGTATGTAATCAGTGCCGCATCACCCCGGCAGTTTCCCCGGGAAGGTTTACCGGAGATAGCCTTTGTAGGCCGTTCCAATGTGGGGAAATCGAGCCTCCTCAACAGTCTAGCCCAACGAAAAAACCTGGCCAAGGTCAGCCAGACGCCGGGGAAAACCCGTTTAATAAATTTTTTTCGCATTAATAATCATTGCTTTTTTGTCGATCTGCCCGGTTATGGCTTTGCCCGGGTACCCAAGTCTGTTAAGGAGCACTGGTCTAAACTGCTGGATCATTACCTCCGAAACCGCAAAGAGCTGGTCGGGGTGGTACAGCTTGTTGACCTGCGCCACCCGCCCAGTGCTGAGGATTGCCAGATGTTTGCCTGGCTGCAGAACTATGGCATTCCGGTGTTTGTGGTGGGGACCAAGGCCGACAAGCTGCCGCGGGGGCGGCGCCGAGAGCAGGAGAAGCAGGTGGCAGAGGTGCTGGGACTGCCACCCGGTGTCCCCCTGGTGAGCCATTCTGCCAAAACCGGCGAAGGCCGGGAGGAACTGCTGCGTTTGTTGGAGAAGTGGGTTTTGCAAGCTAGTAGTTAGAGTTTTATAGAGGTAGAAAGGGGCTATCCCGTTTTTGAGGGA
>DUVO01000001.1 GCA_012841005.1 Bacillota bacterium
AGGGATTTAACCCTGTCCTTAACCCGGTAATTATCCCCCGCGGGCAGGAAGTACTTCTCCCGGTAACCCGGGGGAAGACAGCGGAGCCGGCCCGGGGGATACACACCGGCGGCAGCAAAATCCAGGGCCTCCTGGTCAATATCGGTGGCCAGAATTGTTCCCCGGTAGCGGGGGACAAGCTCCAGAAGGATAATGGCCAGGGTATAGGCTTCTTCTCCGGTAGAGGTACCGGCACTCCAGATCCGGGGGAAGGGATTCTTGGCCAAAAGGGCAGGCAGGTGGACCTGGCTCAATTCTTGAAACCGTTCCGGATTGCGGAAAAACTCCGAGACGTTGATGGTTACCCGCCGGAAAAAAGCATCCAGGTGCTGGGGATTTTTTTCTAAAATCTGATAGTACTGGCTGAAACTATCGACCCCGAGGGACTGCATCAGGGAACCGAGGCGGCGCCGGATCTGCTGTTCTTTGTAGCTGTTTAGATCAAAGCCGGTGAGTTTGAGGATTTTTGCTTTGAAATAATCGTAATCTGAGATCATTTTTTATTCCTCTCCCACAAATCTCTGTTTCTAACAAGCGGGGTGGCCCGGGGACGCATCTGGATAATATAATAGACGGCCCCCCAATACAGGGGACCGCCTCCCATTACTACTGGTAATAGCCCAGGGGATCCCGGGCCCTGCCGTTTTCCCGGACCTCGAAGTGGAGGTGGGAGCCGGTACTGCGGCCTGTACTCCCCACCCGGGCAATGAGCTGCCCCTTGTCCACCTTGGTTCCGACCCGGACCAAAAGCTCGGAACAATGGCCATAGAGGGTGGAGATTCCATTGCCGTGGTCAATAACTACCGTTTTCCCGTAACTCCCATACCACTGGGCCATGGTAACCACGCCACTATCGGCAGCGTAGATGGGGGTGCCGGTGGAGGTAGCAATATCAACACCGTTGTGCATGCGGCCACTGCGGAGGCCGTAGCGGGAGGTAATGCTCCCCCGGCTCATGGGCCAGTTTAGTTCCCCTGTTCCCTGGGCCACCGGCATCTTGGTCCCGATGGCCACCACCTGGGTTACCGGTTCTTCCAGTTCCTTTTCCGCCACCAGTTCCCGCTGTACTTCCTGGCCGTTCTCCCGGGTTATGGCCCAGGTTACTTCCTTGCTGCCGGCCCTGCCCTCTTCCCGAATCTGCCGCTCCCACACCCACAGGCTGCTGTCCTGTACGGTGCGGGTCGGATAGGGTATCTCCTGGGTATAGGTCATTGTCTCTTTAGTCACTACGGTGAGATATGGTTTCGGCACTACCAGATCCAGTTCCTGGTCAATCTGGAGTAATTCAGATTCCAGATCGGGGTTGGCCTTTTTCAGGTATTCAACGGTCAGGTCGTAATCTACGGCAATACTCCACAGGGATTCCCCCTTGGCTACCCGATGGGTAATCACTTCATCGGTTCCCCGAAGGAGAATCCGCAAGGCCTCTTCCGGTTCTTTAATCTGGTCTGTTTCCACCCGGTCCGGCACTATGGCAACGGTCTCCTTTATTACGGCCTCTTCCAGGACTACCCCTTCTCCTGAAGGAAGGTATTCTTCCTGGACTGTTTCCAGTACCTGCCGGGCTTCCTCTTCCCCGGCCAGGGCTACCACCGGGTCCCCGTCTACCATAATAATGGCAGCCGGTACCGTATAGGACATCATTTTTTCTAAGCGGCCGGCCAGCAGGGCGGGTTCTTCAGGCTCCAGGTCCCGCCCGGTAACCTGGGCAAAATCCAGGGTGCCAGATAGCTCTATTTCCTCTCCGTAACCGGCTTCCTTTTCCTGCTGCAGCTCGCGGAGGGCATCCTCCAGGGCCTGCCGGTCTTGAACCCAGCCGACCACCTGGCCATTGAGGCTGACAGCCCAAAGGGCGACAGGACGCCGGGCAAAAAAGAGGAGGAAAC
>DUVO01000096.1 GCA_012841005.1 Bacillota bacterium
TATCGGTAGTTCCTTCCTTATAGCGCCAGTGAGCGGCAATCCCATACTCCGAAGTCCTATGCATCTCCCAGGTCCGGATCTGTATTTCCAGGGGCTCTCCCCCCGGCCCAATCACCGTGGTGTGGAGGGATTGGTACATATTGATCTTGGGCATGGCAACATAGTCTTTAAATCGTCCCGGGACGGGCTTCCACATGGTATGGATGATCCCCAGGGCACCGTAGCAATCCTTGACATTATCGACAATCACCCTGATGGCCATCAAGTCGTAAATTTCGCTAAAATCCTTTTCCTGTTCCACCATCTTTTTATAAATACTATAGAGGTGTTTAGCCCGGCCCTGGATTTCCCCTTCGATCCCAACTTCTCCCAGTTTCTCCCTCAGGTGGGCAATCACAGATTTAATATACTCTTCCCTTTCTGCCCTTTTTTTGGCCACCTTCTCTACCAATTCATAGTACTTTTCCGGTTCCAGGTACCGGAAGGCAATATCTTCTAATTCGGCCTTGATCTTAGACATCCCCAGCCGGTGGGCCAGGGGCGCGAAAACATCCAGGGTCTCCCGGGAAATCTCCCTTTGCCGGTCTTCAGTCAAAAACCGAAGGGTACGCATATTGTGAAGGCGGTCAGCCAGTTTTATGAGAATCACCCTTATGTCTTCGGCCATGGCGAAGAACATCTTGCGCAAGTTTTCGACCTGCTGTTCCTCCTTCGACTTGTACTCGATCCGGCTCAGCTTGGTTACCCCATCGACTATTGTGGCAATTTCTTTACCAAACTGTTCTTCTATTTCCGCCAGGGTGACCTGGGTATCTTCCACCACATCATGGAGGAGCCCCCCGGCAATTGTTGTTACATCCAGCTCTAAATCGGCCAAAATTGAGGCTATCCCCAGGGGATGCTCAATATAGGGGTCACCAGAATCCCGGTACTGGCCTGCATGGGCAAGTTCCGCGAAAAAATATGCCTTGCGGATCAATGCCAGGTCCGCTGTAGGATTATATGATTCGATTTTATTGAGCAAGGTCTCCAGGTTCATGGTTCCCCCCCTTTCTACCCTTAATCCTTTCTTCAAACCCCTTTTCTTCCCCTCCTAGTTCAGTACTTGATCAATGATATGACCTCATAATCACCAAGGTTCTCCCTACCACCCAAATCGGTCAGCTCGATCAAAAAGGCAAGTCCGGCAATTTCTCCCTGCAGGCGCCTGATCAAGTCAATGGTCGCAAAGATGGTACCGCCGGTTGCCAGGAGGTCATCAATTACCAATACCCTTTGGCCGGGACTGATGGCATCTTCATGGATCTCCAACCAATCGGTTCCATACTCCAGCTCATACTGGGCCGATACCGTCTTGCCCGGCAGCTTTCCCTTTTTTCGCACCGGGACAAAACCTGCGCCAAGGGCATAGGCCAGGGGAGCACCCACTAAAAACCCCCGGGCTTCGGGTCCCACAACCAGGTCAATTTCCTTATCCCGGCATAATTCTGCCAGCTGGCTAATTGCTTGTTGAAAGGCAGGGCCTTCTTTCAAAAGGGTAGTAATATCCTTAAAACTAATCCCCGGCTTGGGAAAATCGGGAATAACCCGGATCAATTCCTTTAAATCCATCTTTTGTTGCCTCCTCCCGGCAAAATGTAGAGTTAGGGGCTTCCTGCAGGTAGGCTAGGATTTCCCGTGCAGGTGCCCGGAGTAAAAAATCTTGGAAAGCTTGATAACAATCCCTTTCCTGTATTTTTTGGCAATAGGTCTCGGAAATTGCCACATCTAGTTTCCCATCCAATTTCCTCTCCACATACCCCCATCTGTCGGGACCAGTCGGCCGGACCAGCTTTAAATCAGCCAACACCTCCAGAGCTGCCGTGAGGGTATGGGGCTGTACCGCCGGCGTCCCCTTTTTATTGATGATTTGTAATAGGCGTTCCTTTTCTATTCCCCGCAACCCTTCCTGGCGGGCCCGCTGGAGCAGGATATAGACTGATCCCAATACGCGCCTGTCGGGAACCAATCCCGCCAGGAGGGTTTTGTTTTGTTCCCTTTCCTGCTCACCGTAAAGTAAATGAACGGTTACCGTTGCGCCCTCAAACCCCACCGATGAGCAAAGACGATAAAATTCCCGGGGATTGAAATTCAGATCATACCAGACAACCTGGGAAAAATCCGCCAGGGGTTCAGCCGGGGCAAAAAAAGGGGTCACCACCAAAACCCTCACCCTTCCGGCGGTGAGGAGATCCTTAAGATATAGTCTTTCCCGGTCACTGAGGCCTGCATGATAGACAGCAGTGGCGCCGTCAAACATTTCTTGGCCTTCCCGCAGCCACCGGGCCAGTTCTTCTGCCGCCCGGGCTGTGTTGACACAGACCAGGGTTTTCTCCCTTCCCACCAGGTCCATAAGGGTATCCTTATTGGCCTGGCCCCGGTGGTCTTCAACCCGCCAGTTCCTCCTGGCAATCTCCGCCGGTGTAAGGGAAGAAGTACACAGATCCTTGATTAAGAGCTGCAGGGAGGTCCTCCCCTGCCAGTGGTTGCGCTGCAGGCTGAAAGCCAGGTCAATCCCCCTTTTCTGTCTTTTTAGCTCCAGCGCCAATTCACCCATCTGAAAACCGATCCCATCCAGCTCAGACCCGCCCTGGTTGACCCGCAGCTTCAGGTGTTTACCTCCTTCCCCCACCCCACGGCAGCTAAGCAAATGGGCGCCGCGGCAGGCAAATACCGGCTCCGGATTACCGGTGCCAAAGGGGGCCATCCTTTCCAAATCATCCAAGAGGGCCATATCCAGTTGATTAATATTTATTTCGGCGTCAATAATTTGCACCGGAGATAACTGTTCTTTTGCCAGCCAGTCCCAAGCCAGCTCGTTTAGGCGTTGACGAAAGGCAGGTAATTTGGTTTCCTCCAGGGATAGGCCGGCAGCCTGTTCGTGGCCGCCAAACCCCTGTAATAGATCCTTACAGCAGGTGAGAGCCTTAAAGATATGAAAACCTGGAATACTGCGGGCAGACCCCTTCCCTTCCCCGGAGTGAAAATTGAACAATACGGTAGGACGATAATACAACTCGACCAGCCGGGAAGCAACTATCCCTATTACACCAGGATGCCAGTCGGGGGACCCGAGGACAATAACCCGTTCCCTTTCCAGGTCGAGCTCCTCTTCCACCCTGGTCCGGGCCTCTTTGAGGATAGCCTCTTCAATGGCCTGGCGATCTCGATTTTCCTGGTCCAGAACCCGGGCTAATTCCTCCGCCTGCTCCGGCCGGTCAGTAAGGAGAAGGTCAACCCCTCTGTTGGCCTGGCCGAGGCGGCCACAGGCATTTAGACGGGGACCCAGGATAAAACCGATCTGGCCGGGTCTTAAATCCTGCCCGGCCAGTCCGGTAACTTTCAACAATGCCTGGATACCTGGACGTTTCGTATCCCGCAGTGCTTCCAGACCATACTTCACAAAGATCCGGTTTTCGTCCCGCAGGGGCACAACGTCGGCAACGGTTCCCAAAACCACCAGGTCCAGGTAGTGCTGCCACCATTCCCAGGCAAAGCCACGGTTTTCCCCCAGGGCCTGAACTACCTTAAAGGCCACACCCACCCCCGCCAGTTCCGCAAAGGGATAAGGACAATCATTCCTTTTGGGATCAAGAACAGCCGTGGCAGGAGGGAGGGCCTCCTGCGGCTGGTGATGATCAGAAATTATAAAATCTAATCCAAATCCCTTACCCGCTGTAACCTCTTCTACAGCGGCGATACCACAGTCTACGGTAAAGATCAGTTTATAGCCCTCAGTGGCAGCCCAGTGGAGGGCAGATTTATTCAATCCATAACCTTCCTGCAGCCGGTCGGGTATATAATAGCCGACCCGGGCCCCCAGCTCCCTTAAAACAGTAACCATCAGGGCAGTCCCGGTAATTCCGTCGACATCATAATCGCCGAAGACCAGAATTGGTTCTCCGGTTTCAATGGCCCTATTGAGGCGGTCAACCGCCCTTTCCATGTCCTGCATTAAATAGGGAGCATGAATATTTATAAGGGCTGGAGCCAAAAACTCCTGTACCTGCCGGGGCGTGGTTATTCCCCGGTTCAGCAGGACCTGGGCAACAAGGGGAGATACACCTGCTTCCCGGGCCAGTAAGTCGCGCTGCTTGGGTTCCCCAGTAACCAGGCGCCAATTTTTTCGCGCCGAAACCATATCCCTTCCCCCAGTGATCCTTCTTTGCCAATTACCCTTCTTCACAATTATAAGATATGTACCTGCAAATAGCAATAAACTCAGCAGCCTGAACCTTCTGTAGGCCGGTTTATTGCTTCTTCTTGTCCATATTGAGGTGAAGCATCCTCTTCTTCCCTTAAGCCGTTTTCTTTAGCAAGGGCCGTGGTTGGCAAATCCTCTTTTTTTGCCGAAGCCTCAAGTTGGACTTCCAGTTCCTTTATCCGATTGCGGTATTCCTTAATTCTCCTACCCCGGCTTATCTGCTGGACTATACCTAAAAGAAAAACAAATACTGCTCCCAGGACGGTAGAACCCAGTATTACCAGGGCCA
>DUVO01000291.1 GCA_012841005.1 Bacillota bacterium
TAATAAAGATGGTATTTACGATATTAAGCAGTGGGAGGAAGTATTAAGAATGAATGTCTTACCACCCTAATAACGTCCTATAATATATGTTATGTAAAGTTGATAAAAGAAACTGCTTTTCCCAATGCTCCCCAATGCCCCTCTCCATTAAAGGAATAAGAATAATAACCTCGCCGATTCTTCGACGAGGTAATTTTATCAGATTATCACGACTTTATTCACTTGCGAACTTATGATAAATTTTGCGGTTCAGCTCCTCCTGCTATACCTGTACGGATTCTAGAGTTATTTACCTTTATAAGGAATGTCTTTTATTTCGATATCAAGGGTATTACATATGGCATTGATAATTGCAGGCGCACAGGCGACAATGGCGCATTCGGCTATACTCTTGGCGCCAAAGGGTCCGGTCGGCTCATACTCCTCGATAAAGTCCATTTGTAGTTTGGGCATTTCCGAAGCCCTCAGCATTTTATAGTTCCGGAAGCTGTTAGTCTTGGCCTTTCCCATGGCATCAAATTCCAGCTTTTCGCAAAGGGCGTAGCCAATACCCATATGCACCGAGCCCTCAATCTGCCCTTCGGCTCCCAATCTGTTTATAACCGTGCCAACATCCTGTACGGCAATATAGTCGGTTACTTCGACTTTACCGGTACTGTTTTCAATCCGTACCCGGGCGATATGCACGCCATAGGAACCGGGAGTCATTGTCGCATGGTGATTTGCTGAACAGATTATATCCTCATTTAACACCTGCTGGGCATAATCCATGACCCGATACCTTTCAACCCTTTTATCAGTGACTTTAGAGTAGACATGGCTTTCACTTAACTCTAAGTTACTTTCATCTTCTTCCAACATGATGGCTGCCACCTTTAAAAAGGCTGCCTTTGCGGCTTCGGCGGCTTTCTTTGCTGCATAAAGGGTTACATAGATTCCACGGCTTGAGAAATCGCCCACAGTCCAGCCGCAGAGATCTGTGTCACTGTAGACTACATCTATCATTTCCAGAGGCAGTTTAAGAATTTCCGAAACGACCTGCATCTGGGCCGTAATAGCAGACTGTCCCATTTCATGGGTGCCCGTAAACATAATGCAGGAAGAATCCTCATTCATTTTAATCATAATACAAGCTTGATCCAGGTGGGCATCGAAGGTGCTGCTGCCGTGGCAGCCCAGGGCCATACCTACTCCAATGGAGTATTTGCCGCCTTCATCAGATAAGGGCTCCCAGTTCTTTTGCAATTCCAGGGCACGCATGAGACAATCTTTAGGGCGGGGATTGCCTATAGGCTTACCGGTTCTTTGGTCAACCCCGTCGGGATCCACCATGTTTTTAAATTGCAGTTCGGCAAAATCCATGTTCAGGGCTTTGGCGATTTTTTGGAGTTGGCATTGCTGGGCAAAGAAAACCTGCGGTGACCCGTAACCCCTCATTGCCCCGGCACAGGGTGTATTTGTATATACCGGATAGCCGGTAAAACGCATATTGGGGATTTTATACGTTTTATAAATCTTATTGCTCATTGCGCCGACAACGTTCATGGCGCTGCCGGCATAGGCGCCGGTATTGGTAATTACCTTGAAATCTTGGGCGACAATTGTACCGTCCTTTTTCACACCGGTTTTAACAGTAATTACCGCAGCGTGACGGGTGCGGGTAGATAGCATCGATTCTTTCCTGTTATAAGTAAGTTTAACTGGTCGTCCGGTCTGCCGGGCCAGTTCGGCCACAATAGGTTCAACTGTTACCTCCAATTTACCGCCGAAGGCGCCACCCATTCCAGGATTAATAACCCTGATTCGGCTTAAAGGTAAGCCAAAAATCCGGGAAAGAATTACCCTTGTGCCAAAGGTGTTTTGATTGGCGGAAATCACTGTTAGCTTGCCCCTGGCGTTGAAGTGGGCGATGGCGGTATGGGTTTCTATTGCCCCGTGATGGACAGCAGGGGTGGTATAGGTGTCTTCAAACACATAATCGGCTTCGGTAAAGCCCTTCTCCACATCCCCGGCATTTTGATATATTTTACCTGCTATATTGCTATTGCCATGGATCGGATACGCGTCATCGGCCATGGCTTCTAAAGGGTCTACGTAATGGGGCAGTTCTTCATATTCAACCTTTATCAGGCGCACGGCCTTTTTTGCGATTTCCAGGGAATCAGCTGCCACCGCAGCTACCCGATCCCCGACAAAGCGAACTGTATCGTCAAAAATGCATTCATTCTCGATCCACTTCTGGGTATAAAGGCGTGTTGTGCTGTTGTACCTAACGCGGGGAGAGTTTTTGTATGTTGCTACCGCCCTTACCCCGGGAAGGGCCTCGGCTGCGGAGGTATCAATAGATTTGATTCTGGCGTGGGGTACCGGGCTGAAAAGTACCTGGGCGTAAAGCATCCCCGGTAACTTAAGATCGTCGGTAAATTTAAACTGGCCTGTTACCTTAAGCACGGCATCCTGAATAGGTATCTTTTTCCCGATTACTGTATAGTCTTTCATTCTGCATTCGCCTCCCCCATCATCTCGGCAGCCCGCTGGATTGCCTCGACGATTTTGTAATAACCGGTACAGCGGCAATAATTATTACCAATGGCCTCTTTTATTTCATCTTCCGTAGGCGATGGATTTTTATCCAACAGAGCCTTGGCACTCATTAGCATACCGGGGGTGCAATAGCCGCACTGCACTGCTCCACAGTCTATAAATGCCTGCTGTAATGGGTGGAGTTTGCCGTTTTTGGATAGACCTTCAACGGTTTCAACGGTCTTTCCCTGAGCCTTCCAGGCAAGCACTAAACATGAATTAACAGCTTGTCCATCTAAAATAACCTTGCAGGCCCCGCAATCCCCGGTATTGCAGGCGCATTTTACCCCGGTCAAGTCCAGAACTTCCCGGAGAACATATAAGAGGGTCCAGTTTTTTTCCACCTCGACGGTGATATCTTCGCCATTTACATTCAGCTTGATCTTTTCCATTGGCTTCACTCCTATTTCTTTTATGTGGCTATGACGTATTAAATTGCTTACTTATATGTAAAGTCTAACATAATTAACTGGTGTATACAATCATGCAATCATATTTGCTTATTACCTTAATTAAAATATTATATAATAATAATTACCTCAGGAGGCACAGAGCATCTTTTTTTCTATCTAGCGGTGTATAACCTGAATAACAGCGGGGCAAAATATGAGAAGAGGTCAACAGTGGTTGGCTGGCTCCAGTCAGATTAGACTGCTAGTCAGGCCTAACTATTGTTGGCCTCTGCTCCGTTCTTCCCAACTAGCCCGGGTTGTTGCAGTTCTCTGAGCTTTTCTCTAATTTTGCCCGGTGCTTCCTCGAGCCTGTTGAAGGTGGCAGATAGGGTTTCCATTGGGCAAAGGCCCGTTTCTTCCCGGTTGAGGATAGCCGGAACCTGGAGAGCAAAAGCAACCTCGATACCATACTTGCGAAGAATATCAAGGGCCGGTTTACTGATGACACGGGCATAGACACCGGCAAATCCTGCATAGGCTGCGAGGAAGGCGGCGGCACGGCCGAATATCTTATCACCCAAATAGGCCCCTTGCAATTGCCCTTTATCTTCTTCGATTAGCTCTAATAGAGGCCGTATTCCCCGTCCCTGTTTAGCGGCAATCAGTTTACCTTCTTTCATCAGGACCAGGCTATAACCTTTTTGGAGGGCAAAGGCTGTTAAAGCCAAATCACGATTTTCCAAGGGCTTTCCTCCTCTACTCTTTTACTCTTTCTCGCATCCATTGCCTTCTTTATTATATCATTCTGAATTTTGCTCGGGCAAGAAAAAACCCTACCCATTCATTTAAGGGTAAGGTTTTAACTGGTGCGCCTGGCAGGAATCGAACCTGCGCAAAACCTGGCTCCGGAGGCCAGTGCTCTATCCCCTGAGCTACAGGCGCATAGGATTACTGCTGATATTCTATCATATTTAGTTTTTCCTTGCAACCCTTCCCCCTGCCCCTGACGACTGCGCCCATTAATTATACAACATAAGGGGCTGCATTTCAACCCCTGATTAGCAGTCAGCTTGGAATAAACCCGGGTTAATGTTTGCGGAATAGAGAATTATTTCTTCATTTTGAGTGACGGCATTTGGCACAGTAACCATAGAAGCGCAGGCTGTGATCGGTAACCGCAAAATTATTCTGTTGGGCAATTTTCCTTTCCAGTTCATCCAACAGGTCTTCATCAAATTCTGTTATTTCACCACATTTCAAACAGATAAGATGATGGTGGGAGTGCTTATCGCCATCAGGATTATATTCATAGCGGCTGCAATCCTCGTTAAATTGAAGTTTATGAACAACCCCTAATTCTACCAGTAATTCCAGGGTTCGATATACAGTTGCCAGGCCGAGGTCAGGAAATTTCTCCCGGGCTGCTTGAAATATTTCTTCCGCATTGAGGTGTTCACCGGTATTACTGAGGAGGATTTCCATTACTGCCTGACGCTGAGGAGTCAGCCGAAAATCCTGTTCCCGGAGTTTTTCTTCAATACGTGTTATTTTTGACTGCAATATTCCTCACCTACTTTATTTCCTCTTTACATAATCCTCCGCCGGTTCAACAGAATCAAAAAACTCATCACCGGTATAGTCAACTTTTCCTTCACTTTCCTTACCTTCTTTTGCCAGATTCCTTTGTTTAAACTTGCGCCACCGGTCGTCCTTGTGATCATGAGCTTCAGTAAGATCTAATTCACCGCGGAAAAATAGATACTCCTCTGCTGCAATTTCCGTTTCCCGTGGTGTTGAACCCCATTCAAACAGGCCCATAAAATACTGGTTATCTGTCCTGGTCCTTCTGTGACCAATCTCTTCGTGGTTTTCTTTATTTGGCATGCAGTTTTCAGCCTCCCAAGGGATATTTATTCAATACTTTTCCCCAGAAGGGAGGTTGATAATCAAAAACGGTTTTGGAAAACATCAGGTCAATTCCTCGGCCACAGCAGTCAAAACAGCGGCTGCTTCGGCGTGCAGTACCACCCTTGCCATGGGATCATATCCAGTAGAGGTCAAATTTATTATGGCCAAATTGGAGGCTAAGGAAGGTAAAGTGTTTACCGGTGATACTTCCAGGCTGGAACCAACAACAAGAAGAAGGGCGGAAGTTGCTACTTCCCTCTGGGCTTGGATGAAGTCTTCCGGGAGGAGATCGCCAAAGAGGACAACACTAGGGCGCAAGATCCCCTGACACCGGGGACATAAGGGTGGTATCTCACCTTTGTCTACCTTTTGTAATAGGGTTGTAAGGGGTATTTCTTGGAGGCAATTTACACAGTAGGCTGTCCTGAGATGACCGTGAACTTCAAGTACTTTCTTCGCGCCTGCCTTTTGATGCAGCCCGTCAATATTTTGGGTGATTATGGATTTAATATACCCCAAATCCTCCATTCTTGCCAAGGCATAATGGGCAGGATTAGGTTCTACGGTGAGCATCGGAGTAAATATTCTTTTGCAGTGCTGATAGAATAGTTCTGGAGCAGAGACTAAGGTCTCGACGGAAAGCAAATTTGGATCCATCCTTTGCCATAAACCGGTGACAGGGCTGCGAAAGTCGGGTATTCCACTTGCCGTTGATATACCGGCACCAGTTAACACCACTGTATTATTAGATTTCCGCAGTAAATCTACCAGTTCTCTAATTTCGTTCTTCCCCTTGGGCGTTCTTCTTTTTGGCAAGATACTCCTCCTTTACATGTACATGCAAAAAATTTTCTCAGTAATATTTCTCCATTATTACCGGGTATTCCTTTATCTTGTATTATTATAGCTTTTTTGCATTAATCTACCATGGATAGAAAAAAGAAAGAAGGTAAAACTATGGATGAAGATTAGTTCGAAGGAGGCTTAAGGAGGCTTATGGGTATGAAAACTGTGATCGGTGTTTTCAATTCTGAAGACCAGGCCCAAAGGGCGATTGGTGCTTTGCGGCAAGCAGGTTTTAAAGATAATGAAATATCCCTTGTAGCTCGCAAGGGAGAAGGCGGTGGAGGCGAGCAAGGGGAAACCTTGACCGCCAGTGAAGACATTGGTGGCGGAGTAACTACAGGTGGTGTCCTCGGGGGGTTGGCGGGTTTAGCCGCAGGAGCAGGAGCTCTGGTTATTCCCGGTATTGGACCTTTAATTGCTGCGGGGCCATTGGCCGGACTTTTGTCGGGGGCAGCCGCAGGCGGTATTGCCGGGGGTCTCATCGATTGGGGTATTCCCGAAGACCGCGGACGTTATTACGAGGAACAAGTCAAACAAGGACAGATATTAGCGGCTATCCGGGCCGGGGATGATAAGGTTGACAGGTGCGCCCAAATATTAAGGGATGCAGGGGCACGGGATGTGGAGATCCATTAAATTTAGCCTAGCCCCCAGTATTTACCGGAAGTTGTGCAGGGGCCATGCTGATCCTTCTCGCAAGGATAGCAGGGCCCCTTTTTCTCTGTAAATTCTCCCACTACATTCCATTTAGAGAATGACGCAGGATGCTGCATATTATTTTGGCGGCTGTATCGGCAGCTTGCTGACAAAAACAGCGAAAATCGTTGGGGGCTGTGCCGTCAGCTTTATCAGAAATGCAGCGGATCAAAACATAGGGGATTTTATAATAATAACAGGTCTGCCCTACCCCGGCCCCTTCCATTTCCACACAGATACCGTCTAGTTCGGCTCCTAATCGCAGCGCCTCTGATTTGTTGGCGATAAACTGATCTCCGGTTAAAATTCGGCCAATAAATACCCGGCTGGTACCCATTTCCTCTGCAGCCTTTTTCGCCACAGCAATCAGTTCAGGTGCCGCGGGAAATGCCCTGACCGGTAAACGGGGAATCTGGCCCCTTTGATAACCAAAGGCGCCGACATTTACATCGTGATACATGGAATCTGAAGATATTATGACATCGCCAATATCCAGTCCAGGGTCTGCTGCACCGGCAACGCCTGTGAAAATAATCTTTTTAACGGAGAATTTATTAATTAGTATGTGAGCACAAAGGGCGGCATTCACCTTGCCAATGCCGCATTTGACCAGTACAATACTTTTACCTTCCAGGCGGCCCAGATAAAATATCATCCCACCTATTTCCCTGGTTTCATCAATATCCATCAGGTTTTGAAGTATGGCAATCTCCTCATCCATTGCACCGATTATTCCCAAGGCCATTTGCTCACCCTCCCTCCAATCATTTTTCAAGCTGGTTTCCCTCCCGGTGATAATAATCTAGGAAGGGTTCGTCATAGATGGTGATAACAAAACCTCCTTTTTCCCCTGCAGATAGCCCAAATATAAAACCCCGGTCCTTTAAACTGCGATTTAAAAAAGTAACAAGTTGATGTACTTCGCCCTTAAGTTGAAACTCCTGCCTGGCCAACTCAGTAAGTCCCGGCTTTTGCTCCCTTTCCTCTTTCCATACCATCTAGCAACCCTCCCTTGACTTTCCGCTAGCCTTGTTCTATAATGGATAGTGACTTAGGGGAGTAGCTCAATTGGTAGAGCGGCGGTCTCCAAAACCGTAGGTTGCGGGTTCGAGTCCTGTCTCCCCTGCCATATATCATCTCAAGGCTTTCGCGCCTTGTTTTTTTTGTTCTTTTTTGGGGGATTAATTTCTCAGGGTTAGATCTTTGTCCCGGCCTGTAACTAGCCAAAATTTGATCACCCCCTGGTTTCTGTAGCTTTTAATGCACTAACATGATTGTTATTAAATAATTATAGGCTTAATCCTCTCTAAATGCAAAAAGGGTCCGGCATAGCGCCGGGCCCTTTAGTACGCAGGATGGAACATTAGAGCTTTTTGGAGAAGACCATTAGGGCTAAGATAATAAATATACCAAAGAGCATCAGACTGGTTTGTTCTATAGCAGCTATTCCCATGAAAGCAACAACGAATATGGCTAGTGGGATGACATATTTGATAAGGTTATACCAAAGCTCAAAGAGGCCAAAGGATATTGTACCATCATTGGTCAGTTCATTCTTGAGGTCTTCTTTCTTCATGAACCAACCAACGAAGATGGCCAGCAACATCCCGCCAATAGCCAGGAAGATCTTGTCGGTAAGGATATCGAAGAAGTCAAAGAAGCCGACCCCAAAGAGCTTAACTCCTGCCAGGGTTCCCATAGAGAGGGAGGAAAGGATACACATAATTGCCATAACAGTGGAAGCAATATACGTTGCTTTTTTTCTTTCCATCTTCCTTTCGTCTATTAGATAGGCAACTACCACTTCCAGTAGTGATAAGGAGGAAGTTAGGGCGGCCACAGTCAAGGCAGCGAAGAAAATAACCGAAAACAGTGGTCCTAAAGCCCCCATTTGCGCAAATATTGTCGGTACAACTACAAAAACAAGGCCGGGTCCCTGGGCAGGTTCCATCCCGAAGGCAAAGAGGGCCGGGAATATAGCGACAGCTGCCATAAGAGCAGCGAGAGTATCCATGGTCACAACAGTTAAAGCGTTCTGAGGGATATTTTCCTTCTTGCTCAGGTAACTACCGTAGGTAATCATACAGCCCATACCGAGGCTCAGGGAGAAAAAGGCTTGACCTAAAGCAGCCAGTAGAGTATTACCTGATACCTTTGACCAATCAGGCATAAACAGGAAGGAGAGACCGGAACCGGCTCCGGGAAGACTAACGCTTCTAAAGATGATAAAAATTAGAAGAAGGAATAAAGTAGGCATTAATACTTTGCCCGCTGCTTCGATACCCTCTGCCACACCCTTAGCAACTATGAGTACGTTGATCGCCAGATAGAGGATCATCCAAAACAGGGGCTCAACTGGTGCACTAACAAAAGCACCAAAGAAATCTCCAATAGCTTCAGGAACGGTCAGTAATCCCGTTATGGACTTAACCATATAGGCCAAGGACCATCCACCAACCACCGGGTAGAAACCCATGATAAAGAATCCACTTAGCACTCCCAAGGCCCCGGCAAAGGTCCAACTTCTGTTCTGGGTCTTATACGCGCCGACGGCTGCAAGACTAGTTTTCCTACCGACGGCAAACTCACCGATCATAATGCCAAGTCCAACAAAGACAATACACAATAGATAAATAATAATGAATGCACTGCCGCCATGTTCCCCGGTCAGGTAGGGAAATCTCCAGATGTTTCCCAGTCCAATGGCTGAACCGGCCGCCGCCATTATGAAACCAAACCGTGATCGCCAATTTTCCCTCTGTGTCATTTCCGCTTGTTGCATTAAGGAATCCCCTCCTTAAAATATATGTTTCAGTAAATCATATAACAAAGCCAGGAAAAAGTCCAGTAAAAAAAATGGTGATTAGCAAAAATAAATTCGAGTTAGATGATAATTGCCATATAATATTCACAATTTTACAATTTATATTATCGAGGCGTCCTCCTTGCGGCAGGAAAGATTGACATAATTAGTAATAGTCCCAACCCAGAGTTTACATTACCTCGTTAAGCTAATTTGGGTAGCAGAGTGCATATCATAAATAATTCTTTTATAATTTGGAGATAATATGACCAAACAAACTTTGAAGGAGGCTGAAAAATGTCCCAGCATATTCACTGTCTCGTCAATGACTGCCACTACTGGGGTCAGGGAAATAAATGCAGGGCAAACGAAATAATTGTCACCTCAGACGAGTTCGGGGATCAGCAGGCTGATCGCATCGATGCCACAATGGCAGCTCAGCTGGAGGCTACCCCAGCCGGTTCCTGTATGGCAACATGCTGTAAAACCTTCGTTCCCAAGGGGTCAGGGATGACCAACGTGGATGGTATCAAAAAAATGACCTGATTGACCCAGACACGCCGGCTGCTATTGTGCGGCCGGTAATTATTTGAAGTAAGAGGTACGTTTATCTCTACTTCAATTGCCAGTGCATTTTTCCCTTGCAAAAGATAAATTCCAGTTTATTTTCCACTGCCAGACCGCTGAGATGGGCACCTAAAGTCGAATTATAGAGATGGTATTGAGCCGGATTCAGAAGCAGGTTGTGGGTTGATATCAATTCAGCAAGCAGTGCTTCCTGGGTTTTTGACTCCCTTTTGAGAGAAGAGAGGATGAATTCATCAATTTCCTGCAGGCGTTCTAGATTAGCTGCCAGTGTTTTCTGCGGGTCATCAGAGAGAATGCCATGACAGGGGAGATAATAATATCGGTACTGGTTCGTAGCCAGAAGCCTGCTTATGGTTTCCTTTGCCCGGGGTATATCTACAAAATAAGGCAGGAAGTATTTTTCCAATGTATCTATGGCAAAATAAGCATCACCGGAGAATAGAACACCATCAGGGGTTGCAACACCTATTTGGCCAGGACTGTGCCCGGGGAGGGGAAGAATTTCCAATCCCTCTGCTGTTTTTTCTCCGGGTACAATTATTTTGTCTACCGGTGATGCGGCGGCTTGCAGGAATTTAGTTTGCAAATCCGGCAAGGGCTGGGCAGAATAAAGATAAAGGGGCTCTA
>DUVO01000237.1 GCA_012841005.1 Bacillota bacterium
AGAAAGCAGATGCTAAACAAACGAGGTGACCGCGGATGAAAATTGCCATAGGGTGTGATCACGGCGGGTACCGTATGAAGGAAGATCTCAAGGATTACCTGCAGGAACTGGGTTATAGCACAGCAGATTTCGGCACCGACAGCGAGGAATCTGTCGATTACCCCGACTTTGGCCTCAAGGTGGCGGAAGGGGTGGCCAGGGGGGATTTTCCCCTGGGTATTCTTATCTGTGGGACGGGGATCGGGATGGCGATAGTGGCCAACAAGGTACCGGGCATAAGGGCCGCCCTCTGCACCGATACCTTTATGGCCAGGTGCAGCCGGGAACACAACCACGCCAACATCCTGGTCCTGGGGGAAAGGGTCATCGGCCTTGGCCTGGCCCGGGATATTGTAAAAACCTGGCTGGAGACGGAACCGGGTGGAGGCCGCCACCAACGGAGGGTGGAAAAGATCAGGGCCATTGAAGAGGGCTGCGGGGGAGGCGGAGGACTTGTTTGAGGAAATAAGTGCCGCCACCGAGGGGGCAGCCCGGGAGCTGCTGGCAAAGGCCAACTTGCGCCCGGGGCAGATCTTTGTATTGGGTTGCAGTACCAGTGAAGTCCAGGGGAAGAGGATCGGTAAGGGGACCAGTATGGAAGTTGCCGCGGCCATCCTTAAACCCCTGCTGAGAATAATGCGGGAAAATAACCTGTATTTGGCAGTCCAGTGCTGTGAGCATTTAAATAGGGCTCTGGTTGTGGAGGCCGCCCTGGCAGAGCGGTACGATGATGATGTTGTGAAAGTTTATCCTGTACCCGGTGCCGGTGGTGCTGCCGCCGCCCTGGCCATGGAGCTTTTTGCCGAACCGGTGCTGCTGGAAAGGATACAGGCCCACGCCGGTCTGGACATCGGCCAGACCCTGATCGGTATGCATTTGCGGCCGGTGGTAGTGCCGGTACGCCTGTCGGTAGAGCAAATCGGGTCTGCCTGCCTGACGGCAGCCCGGACAAGGCCGAAACTGATCGGGGGCAACCGGGCTGTATACTGCCGGCCGGGGAGCCCGCTACCCGGGCCGGAAAAGTAGATGTAAAGCTGCTGGGGCGGGAAATCGTCTCAGGGAATTAAATGAATTTACTGTGAAGTCATCAGGGGCAAAGGGAGGTACACACCAATGGAATTTTTAAAACTAATCGATCCAGAAGTTGCTGATGCTATTGGGTTGGAATTGGCCCGCCAGCAGCATAACCTTGAATTGATTGCCTCGGAGAATTTTGTCAGCCGGGCAGTCCTGGAGGCTGCCGGTTCGGTCCTGACCAATAAATATGCGGAAGGGTATCCGGGGAAACGGTACTACGGCGGCTGTCAGTTTGTAGATATGGTGGAGAGGCTGGCCATTGATCGGGCCAAGGAATTGTTCAATGCAGAACATGCCAATGTGCAGCCCCATTCCGGAGCCCAGGCCAACACAGCCGTTTATTTCGCCACCCTGGATCCGGGGGATACCATCCTGGGGATGAGCCTCACCCATGGCGGTCATCTCACCCATGGCCATCCCATCAATATCTCGGGTAAATACTATAATGTGGTCTCCTACGGTGTGAGCCGGGAAACGGGGCGGATCGACTACGAGGAGGTCAGGCGCCTGGCCCGCCAGCATAAACCCAAGCTTATTGTGGCCGGGGCCAGTGCGTACCCGCGGGTTATCGATTTTGGCATTTTTGGGGAGATTGCCCGGGAAGTTGACGCCTATTTGCTGGTAGATATGGCCCATATCGCCGGCCTGGTGGCGGCAGGGCTCCATCCGAACCCCTGCACCGTGGCAGATTTTGTCACCACCACCACCCATAAGACCCTGCGGGGGCCCCGGGGGGGGATGATTTTATGCAAGGGGCAGTATGCCGCTGATATCGACAGGGCAGTTTTCCCCGGGATCCAGGGGGGACCCTTGATGCATATCATTGCCGCCAAGGCGGTAGCCCTCCGGGAGGCCCTGGCACCGGACTTCAAGGCTTACCAGGAACAGGTCGTAAAAAATGCCCAGGCCCTGGCCCAGGGACTCCTGGAGCTGGATTTCAACCTGGTTTCGGGGGGCACAGACAACCACCTGGTCTTGGTAGACCTGCGCAATAAGGGAATTACCGGTAAGGAAGCCGAGGAGATACTGGGGGCCGCAGGGATTACAATAAACAAGAATACCATTCCCTATGATCCCGAAAGCCCTCTCGTTACCAGCGGTATCAGGCTGGGGACGCCGGCTGTGACCTCCCGGGGGATGCGGGAAGGGGAGATGAAGGTAATTGCCCAATTGATCCACCTGGCCCTGACCAACCGGGATGATGAAGGGGTAAGGGCCAAGATCAGGCAGCAGGTCAGGGAACTGTGCGAGGAATTTCCCTTCTACCAGGGTCTGCACTGTTTCGGGAGGGACTAAAAGGTGTTAATGCCCTGATTTCCCAGGAAAAAGGAGGAACGGTTATGGAAAGAGCCAAGGTAAAGGTCCTGGATCACCCTCTGATCCAACACAAATTGACCCATATCCGGGACAAAGGGACTGGACCCAAGGAATTCCGGGAACTGGTAGAAGAGTTGGCTTTGCTCATGGCCTATGAGGTGACCCGGGATCTTCCCCTCCAGGAGGTTGAGGTCGAGACCCCGGTGGCTCCAGCTAAAGGCCGGACCATTGCCGGGAAAAAATTGGCTGTGGTACCGATCCTGCGGGCCGGTTTGGGCATGGTTAACGGTATCTTAAAACTTATTCCCACAGCCAAGGTGGGGCACATCGGCATTTACCGGGACCCGGAAACCCTGGAGGCGGTGGACTATTACTGCAAGCTGCCGGAAGATGTCCAGGAACGGGATATAATCCTGGTGGATCCCATGCTGGCGACGGGGGTTTCGGCCGTGGCTTCTATAGGTTTCCTGAAGCAGAAGGGAGCCGGCAATATTAAACTGGTCTGCCTCATTGCAGCGCCGGAAGGGATCAGGGCGGTTAACGAGACCT
>DUVO01000063.1 GCA_012841005.1 Bacillota bacterium
ATGATTCAGATCTCTGTGATCAGGCCGACAAGTGTGTGACCAGATTGATCTGGGAACGGGTACGGGACAGTGTAACCAAGGTCTTGGATAGTATGTCCCTGGCCGATATGCTTGCCGAGGCCAGTGAGATCCAGGGCGGATCGCCTCAATGTCAACCAATTTCCCAGTGAAGGAGTGGAAGAAATGAAAACTATTTACCTGGATCATGCAGCCACAACCCCGGTTCATCCCCGGGTATTGGAAAAGATGCTGCCGTATCTTAAGGGACAATACGGTAATCCTTCCAGTGTCTACCGTTTGGGTCGGGAGGCGAAAAAGGCAATAGAGGATGCCCGGGAAAGGGTTGCTCAACTCCTTGGTGCTGAACCCCGGGAGATAGTATTTACCAGTGGGGGTACAGAATCTGATAACATTGCTTTACAGGGAGTTGCCCGGGCCAATCGGGGGCGGGGTAAGCATATAATTACCTCGAGCATTGAGCATCATGCCATACTTCATACCGCGGCCGCCCTGGAAAAAGAGGGCTTTTCCGTCACATACTTGCCCGTGGACAAGTACGGCCAGGTACGAATTGCCGATCTGGAAGCCGCCATCCGTGAGGATACCATTCTCATCAGTATTATGTATGCCAATAATGAGGTGGGGACAATCCAGCCCATCCAGGAGATAGGCCGGGTGGCCCGGGAACATGGCATAATATTCCATACTGACGCCGTCCAGGCGGCGGGATATGTGCCCATCGATGTCAACAGGGACAACATAGACCTCCTTTCCCTCTCGGGCCACAAATTGTATGGACCCAAGGGGATTGGTGCCCTCTATATCCGAAAAGGGACCCGGATGGCCCCCTTGATGGGGGGCGGCGCTCAGGAAAGGAATTGGCGCCCGGGGACGGAGAATGTACCGGGTATTATTGGTCTGGGAGAGGCTGTCGCCTTAGCCAGGGAGAATATGGAGGAACGGGCAGAGGGGATCCGCCGCCTGCGGGATAAGCTTATTAACGGGGTACTGGAGCGGATCGATCATGTCCGGGTAAACGGGCATCTCGAACAAAGACTGCCTGGTAATGCCCATTTTGCCTTTGAGTTCATCGAAGGGGAATCCCTCCTTTTAAATCTTGACCTGGAAGGGATTGCTGCCTCGAGCGGCTCAGCCTGTACATCGGGTTCCCTGGAACCCTCCCATGTCCTCCTGGCCATGGGAATACCCCATGAGATTGCCCATGGATCCCTGCGGCTAACCCTGGGAGAAGATAATACCGAGGAAGACGTTGAAAGGGTTCTTGCCGTACTGCCTCCCATTGTGAAAAAGTTGCGGGATATGTCTCCCCTCTGCAGGGAAAGTGTTTAGTATCAATATTCCTGATTCTGAAGGGAAGGAGAAAGCGGTATGTACACGGATAAAGTGATGGAACATTTCCTGAATCCGAAAAATGTCGGCGAGATTGAGAACCCCGATGGGGTCGGTCAGGTGGGAAACCCCCGCTGTGGTGATATAATGAAAATTACCATCAAGGTCGATGATAACCGGATTACTGATATCAAGTTTAAGACCTTTGGTTGTGCGGCAGCCATTGCTACCAGCAGCATGATTACAGAAATGGCCATTGGGAAAACTATTGAAGAGGCTTTACAATTGACCAATAAAGCAGTAGCCGAGGCCCTGGATGGTTTGCCACCGGTTAAGATGCATTGTTCTAACCTGGCAGCCGATGCCTTGCATGCAGCCATTAAAGATTACCAAGAACGGGTGGGGGCGTCCCAGTAGGTAGGTGATGGTATGACCAAGAAGGATATGGTTGTGGTGGCAATGAGCGGAGGAGTGGACAGTTCTGTCACTGCCGCCATTTTACTGGAGCAAGGTTATGAAGTCATCGGAATGACAATGCAGATCTGGCCCCGGGAAGAGGAACCCGCCTGGGAGGAAGGTCACCGGATCTGCTGTTCCCTGTCTGCAGTTGACGACGCCCGGCGGGTAGCCGACAAACTGGGTATACCCTTTTATGTAACCAACCTGAGGGCAGTCTTCCAAGAGAGAATTGTCGACTATTTCACCGCCGAGTATGCCCGGGGCCGGACCCCAAACCCTTGTATTGCCTGTAATCATTATATAAAGTTTGCTGCTTTATTGGATAGGGCCCTGGCCATGGGTGCCCGCTATCTGGCTACCGGTCACTATGCCCGGGTGGAGTATTCTCCGGAAAGGGGTCGTTACCTACTCCGGAAAGGAAAGGATCGGCACAAGGATCAGAGTTATGTCCTCTACGGTTTGACCCAGGAGCAGCTCTCCCATACCCTGCTGCCCCTGGGGGAGTTAACCAAGGGGGAAACCCGGCGCATGGCCCAGGATTTGGGTTTAAAGGTTGCCACGAAACCCGACAGCCAGGAGATTTGTTTTGTACCAAATAACGATTACCGGAGTTTCCTCAGGGAGAGGATCCCTGACCAGATCAAACCCGGTTCCTTCCTGGACACCGAAGGGAATGTCCTCGGTACCCATTCCGGTTTACCTTATTATACCATTGGCCAGCGCCGGGGTCTGGGATTGACGGCTCCGGAGCCATTGTATGTGGTCGATATAGACAGGGAGCGTAATGCTGTAATCGTGGGTACCAGGGACAAAATGTACCGGCAGGAGTTGGTAGCAGAGGATTTAAATTTTATTGCGGTACCAGACCTGGATGAATCCCTTTCTGTCACGGCAATGATCCGGTACAATGCCGCGGAAGTAAAGGCGGAAATTAGTCCCCTGCCCGGGGATGAGGTATTGGTGCGCTTTGAAAATCCTGTGCGGGCACCGACGCCGGGGCAGTCAGTCGTTTTTTATCAGGATGATCTGGTGGTCGGAGGCGGAATTATCAAGGAGACGGGGTAAATAACAAACCATAGAAAAACAACGATATAATGGATTATTGAGGCAAGAAGGGGTGCAGGAAGGAAGGAGCAGGGTTGACTCCTTCGTGAAAAGGGATTATTCTGATAATAATTATTTTGTAGAACGGTAGCTGGCGCATAAACAAAGGAAAAGGAAAAAATACTGTAGAATGGTAGCATGGTAGGGGAGTGGTAAGACTTTTTTCGACACCCCTGGCAGGGGTGTTTATGTTTGTTTCCCGGGGCCCTTTGCCTACCTTCCCTGGGCCATGAAATGTATTAGGCACCGGGAAAAACAGGGATTGAGGAGGGTGCCTAATTTGATTGTCGTTATGTCTCCAAGCGCCTCCGAGGGGGAAATCAAGTCAGTTATTGAATGGTTGCACGAGCATGGCTTTGAGGTCCACATATCCCGGGGAAAGGTTCGGATCATACTGGGTGTCATCGGTGATAAGGAGACCCTTTTCGATTTGCCTGTGGAGGCCCTGGAGGGGGTTGAGAAGACTGTCCCGGTGACCCATGCCTACAAATTGGCCAGCCGTCTTTTTAAAGAAGAGGCAACGGTTATTGATGTGGGTGGAGTGAAGATTGGCGGGCAAAATTTTGTCGTTATTGCCGGCCCCTGTGCGGTGGAAAACAGGGAACAGCTCTTGGAAACAGCCCGGAAGGTTAAGGAAGCGGGGGCCCATTTTTTACGGGGTGGTGCCTTTAAACCCCGTACTTCGCCCTATTCTTTCCAGGGTCTTCAGGAAGAAGGACTCAAACTCCTGGCGGAAACCAGGGCGGAAACGGGGTTGGGCGTGGTAACTGAAGTTATGGCTCCCCAGCAAACGGAGTTAGTGGCCCAATATGCCGACATTCTCCAGATCGGAGCCCGGAACATGCATAATTTTGACCTCCTCCGGGAGGTGGGCAGAACGAAAAAACCCGTTTTATTGAAGCGGGGTTTTGCCGCCACTATTGACGAATGGCTCAATGCTGCCGAGTATATTATGTGCGAGGGGAATTACAAGGTCATCCTGTGTGAGCGGGGCATCAGGACCTATGAGCCCATGACCAGGAATACCCTGGATATTAGTGCCATTCCCCTGGTAAAGGGTTTGAGCCATCTACCGGTTTTGGCCGATCCCAGCCATGCCAGCGGTAAGTGGAAGTTGGTTGCTCCCCTCTCCCGGGCTGCCCTTGCCGCCGGTGCCGACGGTCTCATGATCGAAGTTCATCCCGATCCGTCCCGGGCCTTTTCCGATGGCCCCCAATCTTTAAAACCTGATAACTTTGCCACGGTGATGGCTGAATTACGCCAACTTGTCCCTATTTTGGGAAAGGAGATGGCCTAGATGGGTGATACAACGGGGAAGGCGAGAAGGGCTTCCATCCTTGGATTGGGACTCATGGGTGGCTCTCTGGCCTGGTCTTTACGGCGGGCCGGATGGGAGGTCCGGGCCTATGATAGGGACCGGAGTTGTCTTCAGTATGCGGCTGAACGGAAAATAATCGACGGTGGTTACAATGGTATAGCCACGGCCGTTGCGGGGGCACAACTGGTATGTTTGGCAGTTCCCCCGGCGGAAGTCCTTCCCCTTGGCCGGGAAATAGCACCACACCTGGCCCCCGGCTGCATTGTTACTGACGTTGTTAGTGTGAAAGAAGGAATAGTTTCGGGCATGATGGATGTACTTCCTGATACTGTCTATTATGTGGGGGGGCATCCCATGGCCGGTTCGGAACAGGGTGGGATCAGGGCTGCCTCTCCGTACCTGCTGGTGGGAGCCCCCTACATTCTAACCCCTGTCTCAACCACCGCCCCCCATGCCCTTGATTTCATGGTGGAACTGGTAAAAACAGTGCGGGCAAGACCCTTGCTGATGCCGCCGGCAGAACATGATTATTGGGTGGCCGGTATGAGTCATTTGCCCTATATAACGGCTGTTGCCCTGTGCCACCTTGTGGCAAGATTAGAGGGAGACGAAGATACGCCAGCTAATATTGCTGCCAGAGGCTTTCGGGATACCACCCGGATAGCTTCTTCTGATCCCTTACTGTGGCGGGATATCTGCCTGGAAAATCGAGAACAGATCCTGCCTCTTCTCCGGACCTATCGGGGCATTATTGCTGAGATGGAAATGGTGCTGGAGAAGGGGGAGAAAGATGGGTTATCCCGTTACTTTGCTACCGGGAAAAGCCTTCGCGACAGTTTATTTGAGGGAGGAAAACCTGATGGATTTGCGAGTGCAACCGGCAGCCCGGCTGCGGGGGAGGATCCGGGTTCCGGGAGATAAATCGATTTCTCATCGGGCTTTGCTCTTGGGAGCTCTGGGAAAAGGCCGGACCAAGATCCAGGGGTTTCCCGCCAATGCCGATTGCCTTGCCACCCTGGATTGCCTCCGGGCTCTGGGGGTTAGAGCAGAAAGAACAGCTTCCGAAGAGATTTCTGTGTACGGGAGGGGAAAACTGCAACAGCCGGTACGGATCCTTGATGCCAAGAATTCCGGTACAACTGTACGGCTCTTGCTGGGCCTTTTGGCGGGCCAACATTTTACTTCTACCCTTACCGGAGATGCTTCCCTTTGCCGGCGCCCCATGGGCCGGGTCACTGCCCCCTTAAGGCAAATGGGAGCCCGGATCTTTGGCCGGGAAGGAGGCCGGTATGTGCCCCTGACGATAACCGGTGGTGCTCTGCAGGGGATAACCTACCGTTTACCTGTGGCCAGTGCCCAGGTAAAATCGGCCCTCCTGCTGGCGGGGTTACAGGCAACAGGCACTACTGCCCTGGAGGAACCAGCCCCTTCCCGGGACCATACGGAACGGATGCTGGCCTATCTTGGGGTAGAGCTGGTAAGGGAAGGAACCAGAGTCAGTATTAAAGGGCCCCAATCTCCGGTCGGGGGAAGAATCGTGGTTCCAGGCGATATATCTTCCGCCGCTTTTTTACTTGTGGCCGGTTTATTGGTACCGGAAGGGCAGGTTGTTATAACCGGCGTCGGGGTTAATCCAACCCGCACCGGGATCTTGGACTTGTTGACGGGGGCAGGTGGTAAGATCCGGATCGGGAATCACCGGGTATTTAACGGGGAACCGGTGGCTGATCTGGTGATCGAGCCTTCCCAACTTAAATCCTTCCGTATTTCCGGCCCCCTTGTCCCTCGCCTGGTGGACGAAATTCCCGTTCTGGCCGTGGCCGCCACCCAGGCTGCCGGGACTACCGTCATCAGGGATGCCGGGGAACTGAGGTTAAAGGAGAGCGACAGGCTGCAGGTGGTAGTCCAGGGACTGAGGAAACTGGGAGGAGCGGTGGAGGAGATGTCCGATGGTTTAACCATCTATGGCCCCACACCCCTTAAGGGGACTCTTCTGGAGAGCCACGGAGATCACCGCATGGCTATGGCCTGGGTCATTGCCGGGCTCCTGGCCAGGGGTGAGACGGTAGTCAAGGGAGCGGAGTGCATCGGTGTTTCCTTTCCGGGATTTACCCGGTGCCTGGCAGGGTTGGGAGCCGAGGTAAGTTAATAACACTATCTAAGTCATGAGCCTTTGGGATTTGGTAAAGTCCCCTGGTCTTGCCGGTGGGTCCAGGGGCGAAACTTACTGGTGGCGGAGGTATGACCATGTTGCGTTATTTAAGTGCTGGTGAGTCCCACGGAAGGTGCCTTACGGCCATAATTGAGGGTTTGCCGGCTGGCCTTCCCCTTGCTTTAGACCAAATCGACCGGGAATTGGCCCGGCGGCAAAGGGGTTACGGCCGGGGGCCGCGGATGCAGTTGGAACGGGATCGGGTGCAAATCCTGGCTGGCCTGCGAGGCGGGAAAACCCTGGGCAGTCCCCTGGCCATGCTAATTGAAAACAAGGACTGGCCCAACTGGGAGAAGGCTATGGACCCGGTCTCAGTTTCAGCCGGGGATATGCTGACCAACCCCCGTCCCGGTCATGCCGACTTGCCCGGTGTATTAAAATACCGGCAGCAGGATATCCGCAATATCCTGGAGCGGGCCAGTGCCCGGGAGACGGCCATGCGTGTCGCCGTCGGGGCGGTGGCCAAAGCCCTCCTGGCCCTTTTTCAGGTGCAGATTGTCAGCCATGTGGTGGCCATTGGGGAAATAACGGCAGCAGCTGTGACAGCACCCCATGGAGGTTTGAGTATTCTCGCCGATAAATCCCCTGTCCGCTGTCTGGACCCGGAGGCGGAAAAGGCCATGATGGCGGCCATCAGGACAGCTCAAGAAGAAGGGGATTCCCTGGGAGGGATCTTTGAAGTAATAGTTTTAGAAGTCCCCTGGGGCTTGGGGAGCCATGTTCATTGGGACCGGAAACTGGACGGCCGCCTGGCCCAGGCCATTGTCAGCATCCAGGGGGTCAAGGGGGTGGAATTCGGGGCCGGTTTTGCCGGCACTAGACTTCTCGGAAGCAGGTTTCATGACCAGATTGTTCTCGACTCGAGGAGGGGATTTGGCTTCACCAGTAATAATGCCGGGGGGATACAGGGCGGAATGAGCACTTCGGCTCCCATTATAATCAGAGGGGCTATGAAACCGATCCCCACCCTGGCAAGACCATTGCAAACCGTTGACATAAGAACCAAAGAGGCGACCACAGCCAGCGTCCAGCGCACCGATAGTTGCGCCGTCCCGGCGGCCAGCATTGTGGCCGAGGCGGCGGTGGCCTGGGAGTTGGCCGTTGCCTTTATGGAGAAATTCGGTGGTGACTCCCTGGCGGAAATCAGGGATAACTATACCCAGTACCTACAGGCCCTGGCTGAATGCTAGGGCTTTAATAACAGTTGACAATTGTTACAATTGAAGTAAGGCGTAGGTGCGACCTGTGGTCGCCCGTCCCCTCGAAAACAGCATTGAGAAACAAGATAAAAAGAGCGCAGACAATTAATTATCATCCCTCTACTGTAGCTGGCTGCCAGCATGGACATCTACTCTATTTTGACAAGGTGATTCTGCCCAAAGGGGTTAAAAAATTGCCTCGAGGGTAATAATAAATGAGGGAGTCCTGCCCGAGGTAGAGAAATTGCTGTCATATTGGTAAGAATTATACCCATGGATCTATCCAGGATTGGGGACAGGATATACTTAATCCTATCCAGGGTGCGGTTCCCTATCTTTGTTGGTGGAAGGAGTTTTTTGCTATGACCTGTCCCGTCTGTGGTGGCCGGGATGTTGGTAAAGTTGGGGCAAAACAGTATTACTGCCGCGAATGCTGTGTTGAATTTGTGGTCCGGCGCGACCGGATCCAGGTCTACCAGGTTGAAGACGACGGCACTTTGGTAGAAGTGGCAGAAGTTGAGGCCTTGGGATGAGAAAGGGGGGTAAAAAAGTGCGGGGTTTTTGGCAAGGATTACTGCTCGGCGGCTTAGCAGGAATAGTTGTGGGGGTTATGACCGCTCCCCGGCTGCAGGAGGAAATGAGAATGCCAATCTTAAAGAAGGGGGAGCAGATAAGTACCCTCGCCCAGAGGGCGATCCGAGGTGTGCAGGAGAATGTGGGTGAGATGTGGCA
>DUVO01000207.1 GCA_012841005.1 Bacillota bacterium
CATTACCGGTACTCCCTTCACTGGAACTTTCATATACCGGGTAAGGGCACCCAAAAAAACTGGCCTAACCCGGGAACAGTGCTATTCGCTGTTATCAAAGGCCTTAAGTAATAGAATCCTCCCTATTAACCCGTTGAGCGGGCGACCCTCTTGACCCTTTTCACAGGTATACTGGCAACCAGAGCCACAGCATCCTCCATGTTATTTAAAGAGACTTCCATCCGCTCTTCGTCGATCTCCATGTAATTGGCTATTACCTCAATGATTTCTTCTTTGATCAATTCAAGAAAACGCGGTGAGACGGTAGCCCGATCATGAACCAACACCAAACGTAACCTTTCCTTAGCAATCTCTTTGCTGGCCGCGCTTTCCTTTCCAAAAACCCTACTTAAAACCTCCAGCATGATTCCTCCCTCCTCACATTAATAAGTAGGCCCTCGGAAACTCCCATGGGTGCAAGGGCATTGTTTTCAATCACCCGTGGCGCAACGCTCCAGGGCAATAGACCTTTCCCCTGTAACTGATCTTCCCTGCCGGCCAGGGATAATATCTCAGTTCTCTCCACCTATCTTGAGCTTTGTCGAACCCGCCTCGCGCTGCCAGGACCGCCTTGCCCGGGACCTACGGCTGATTAGTGAGAAATTACTGGTAGATTCAGGTCCACAGAATTTCCGGAGAACCTCGACCTATAAATACTGTTCGAACAGTTTTGCAATCCCAATGTACATATGTATTAGGATCGTGGGATTCCCCCCTCACTGGGCCCAGCCGAAGAACCGTTTCAGCCTCTTGAAGAGGCTTTCTTCTTCATCCAGGGACAGGAGGGGAATCTCTTCCCCCATAATTCTGCCGGCAATATTTCGGTAAGCAAGGCCCGCCTTTGACTCGGGGTTTAACACTACCGGCTCCCCCTTATTGCTGGAAACAACGATATGATCATCTTCGGGAACTACCCCAAGGAGCTGGATAGCCAGGATATCGATCATATCGTCAATATCCATCATATCGCCTTTCTTCACCATGCTGGAACGGATCCGGTTGATAATTAACTCCGGGCTGTTCTTCTCCGCTGCCTCCAGTAAACCAATAATCCGATCCGCATCCCGCACGGCGGAAATTTCCGGAGTAGTCACGATCAGGGCCCGATCTGCACCGGCTATGGCATTTTGAAACCCCTGTTCAATTCCGGCGGGGGAGTCAATTAAAATATAATCAAATTGTTCCTTCAAACGCTGGCACAGTTCAGCCATTTGTTCCGGTGATACTGAAGTTTTATCCTTGGTTTGGGCGGCAGGCAGCAGAAAAAGGGTATCATTAAAACGTTTGTCCTTGATCAATGCCTGCTTCAGCCGGCAGATACCACTGGTCACATCCACCAGATCGTAGACTATGCGGTTTTCCAAACCCAAAACCACATCCAGGTTGCGCAGTCCAATGTCGGCATCTATCAACACTACTTTATTCCCTAACAGGGCCAAAGCGGTTCCCAAATTTGCGCATGTGGTGGTCTTTCCTACCCCTCCTTTGCCAGAAGTAATTACAATTACTTGGCCCATCTCCATTCCTCCTTCTCTTCTTCAATCAGACCCTCTGTAACGGAACGCAGCCTTTCACCCAGGGTCAGATAGTGGTCTATTACAATGGTGCCGTCCCGTAACAAGGCTACTTCAGGAACCGCTGGTAAAGATTGATCATCATCGGGAGGGCGGGTGAAAACATCTGCTATCCGGAGCTGGATGGGTTGAAGCCGCAGGGCGGCAATTATGGCCGTATTATCACCGGCACCTCCGGCATGGGCCATTCCACGCAGTGCGCCCAGTACGATAATATCGCCCCCCGCAATTACTTCCGCCCCGGGATTGACATCACCAATAATGACTACATGCCCGTGATAATTTACCGATTGCCCGGAGCGAAGGGTGCGGCGGATAAAAAGGGTATTACCTTCCCTCTCAGTATTCTGACGGTTCTGGGTGCTGGAATCAGTAGACAACACCTTATCCACCCTGTCCCCGGTTTCTTCCACCGGTTCCCGGTTTTTTTCCCGATCGCCATTGAGGACACTTTTTCCCTCGATAACGCCGTCCAATGTTCTCACCCTCTGCTTACCCCTCTGGAAACCAATCACCTGGAGGCCCCTCCTGTTGCGGAGCATTCCGACTAATTTTTTCGCCTCCACGAGGGTAAGTTTTCTTTCCCCCAGTTCTACAGTCACCCTGGCCCCTTGCAGAAAATCCCTGGCGGTATCCAACCGCTCCTCAAGGCAACCTAAGATCTGGGAAAAATCAGTTTCTTCGTCCAGGACAATGACTAGTCCATCCCTGGTTCCTTTAAATACTACAGTAGGCTTCACCATTCGTTCCCCTCTTTTATTCCAGTATTCCTGTAAGATTATTCCTGTGACTTTACTATTATTTCGTGACGGGTAAGCTAAATCCTGCCTTTGCCAGGCAAAAAAGGGCGGGAAAAACCCGCCCATTTAGCGATCCTGCGACATCCTTCTCCAGACCCTGTCTTCCCTCCCCCCGGGGGAAGGCGGAGAAGGATGAATTCTGTTGAAAAAATCAGGCCAGCACCCAGCCCTTTACCCCTTTCCCTGCCCGTATCTTTTCACCTCTAACATATTGGCCGTGATCCCACAAAACCCCTGGCCTTGGCAACTCTATTCTCCTGCTTCGGCAGGAAATAGGTCCTCTCCAGAATCAAGGAATATTGCCTCAAATATTGCCCGGGCTACCGGGGCTGCCGCGCCACTCCCTCCCCCTCCCTGCTCAACGAGGACAGCAACGGCAACTTCGGGGTTATCAGCTGGTGCAAAACCAATAAACCAACCGTGATCTTCCACCTGGGGATTCTGGGCCGTTCCGGTCTTACCGGCTACAGGAACCGGGAAACCGGCAAAATGGCTGTAAGCGGTACCTCCGGGCTCTGTAACAGCCCGCATCCCTTCCCGGACGGCGGCAAAGGTCTCGGGGGAAACCTTTGCCCGCTCCATAATTTCCGGTCCAAAAACCTCAAGCACTTCACCTGTAGAAGAAATGATCCTCTGGACCAGATAAGGCCGGTAGCGAATACCGCCGTTGGCAATCATAGCCGCATAATTGGCCATTTGCAGGGGTGTATAAGTAGAAAAACCCTGGCCGATGGCAGCACTCAGGGTTTCCCCCGGCTGCCATGGTTCGCCAAAATGTTGCAGTCGCCATTGGGAAGTAGCCAGAAAACCGCCCTTTTCCCCGGGATGAAGTTCAATGCCTGTAGGCTTGCCCAACCCGAACATATCAGCATATTCAGTGATGGTGTCAATTCCCGTCCGGTACCCCAGGTCATAGAAATAAATATTACATGATTCGGCAAGAGCCCGTTTTAAATTCACCCGACCATGGCCACCCCTGTTCCAGCACCGTTTAGGCTCAATCCGCCAGTAGAAACCGGTACAATTGACGGTATCTTCCGGTTTAATAATGCCCTTTCCCAAACCGGCGATAGCAGTAATCATCTTGAAGGTAGAGCCGGAGGGGTATTCGCCCCGCAGGACACGGTTCAACTGGGGCTTCAGAACCGGGTCATTCAATTCCTGCCATTCTTCTTCAGAGATGTTTTCTTTAACAAAGATATTGGGATCAAAACCCGGTTCGCTGACCATTGCCAGTACCGCCCCGCTGTTGACATCCAGTACTACCGCCGCCCCTGTCCTGGCGTTTGGCATTGGGTTATATGTCCTGGTTCGCAATTCTTCCATAGATTCACGCAATGCTTTCGTTGCCGCCACCTGAATCCTGGCATCAATGGTGAGTTGCAGGTTATTCCCCTGGACAGGTGCCTTTTTCCCCTGGTCCCTGATGGGGTGCCCGACGGCGTCTACTTCAACCCGCCGGTTTCCCTTTTCCCCCCTCAGGGTCTGGTCAAAGACCCGTTCTAAGCCGGTCTTTCCCACCAGATCTCCCATCCGGTACCCCCGATCCCGCCAGGCGTCGAGTTCCTCCCTGCTGATCTCCCGGACATAGCCAAAGATATGGGCCCCGATATCGCCCATTACATATTCCCTGACCGGCTGTTCTTCGATCACCACCCCCGGCAGTTCCATGAGATGTTCTTCGATTATGGTCAGGGTTTCAATGTCCACATCGGTAGCCACTCGAATCGGCTCGAAAAGGCGGAATTCCTGCCGTGCCTTTTTCCTGGCGATTGTATCATGATAAGATTGGACAACATCAAAGCCCAGGAGTTCCCCCAGACGCTCTAATACTGCCTGGGGATCCTCCAGCTCCTCCAGGTCCATGGGGACAACACTGATGGTAGGAGCAAGACGGTTGGCAACCAGGACCTTACCATTACAATCAAGGAACTCGCCCCGAGGCGCTTCCAGGGGAAGGAGCCGAATCCGGTTGCCCGCCGCCAGCCTTTCATACTCTTCACCCTGGGCCAGTTGCAGGTAACCCAACCTTCCCACCAAAATGGTAAAGATTAGGACCACACCGATGGTAAAGAGCTGAATGCGTTTTTCAAGATTTTGTCCCACTTTTTTTCCCCGCATCATGTCCCTTTCCTTTCCCCGGGGTACCGGAAACGACTCTGATACCAACCCAACAGCCGGACATAAACAAAGGGAGCCAACAGGGCGTTATACAGAGAAAGGGGTAGTATAATACCTCGCAGTGCCGAAAAGAAATCGACCTCCATCTGTCTATAGAACACCGCCAGGGCAAGAAACAACAACTCATGGGCCAGGGTGGCTGCAAATAAGGCCACGGCCGGTAATAACAAGTTGTCCTTAAAGACCTTTTCTTCCACCAGGCCAAAGAAAAAACCCACCACCATCTTGGTAAGGGCATGGAAACCAAGAAAACCACTGCTGATCATATCCAAACCCAATCCAGCCACAAAACCCCACACTGCCCCTTCCCAACTGCCCCGGATCAGGGCAAGGCAGACAACCATGATCAGGACCAGGTCGGGTATAAGGCCAAAGGGCGCAAAGGAAGCCAGGAATGTCGATTGGAGAACGAGACAGGTGAGAATCATTAAAAACAAGACTGCATAGTCAAACTTCCTCATTCCCCTGCCTCCTCACCTGCCTCTCCTCCTCCAGCTCCTTCTCCCCGATCTGACAGGATAACCAGCACCTCTTCCAGGTGCTCAAAATCTGCGGCAGCTTCTATTACTGCATACTGGGCCAGACCATATTCTTCCGTTTTCACATCGGCAACTGTTCCGATGACCAGACCTTTGGGGAAAACTCCTCCCAAGCCTGATGTAATCACATTATCTCCGACTTGCACTTCGGCGTCCCGGGGTAAGTAGATCATGCGCAAGGTCTCTTCCTCTCCGGCAAAACCCCTGACAATACCAGTTTCCCGCGTCGATTGCAGCATGCCCCCCACGGCACTGCGCTGATCCAAAAGAAGGAGGACCTCGGCTTGTCCGCTGGTAACAGAAGTTATCCGCCCGACCAGGCCCCTGTAGGTAATTACCGGCATGTCTACCTCTACACCGTCCCGGGTGCCCTTATTAATGGTAACTGTATTATACCAATTGCCTGGTTCCCTGGCAATTATCCGGGCAGCCAGGGTATCATACTGGGGTATCGTTTCCTGGAAGTTCATGAGCTTGAGCAGGCGGGTATTCTCAGCCCGGATTTCCTGTAAGAGGCTATAAACAAATTCCCTGCGCTCCAGCTCTTCCTTGAGGCGTTGGTTCTCCTCCCGGAGTTCCTGTAATTCCACGATACCGGCCAGCATCCCCTTAAACCGGTCGGAAATACCCTGCACAAATCCCTGCACCGGCGCCAGGGCACTCCGCAACGCCCTTTCCGGAAACAACAGCCGCTCCTTTTCCCGGTTGATTAAACTGATGGCCGTGATCAATAAGACCACAGCCAGGGCAAGCTGAAAGAACTTGCGATACCTTTGCCACCACCAGCCCAAGGGCACCACCCTCTCCCAAATCCCAAGCCTGAAACCTCAGACAACTTTTTTCCGTGACGAAATAAGGGCCCGTTTCAGGCTGTCAATTTCCTCTAGGGCCTTCCCCGTCCCCATTACCACACAGGTCAGAGG
>DUVO01000039.1 GCA_012841005.1 Bacillota bacterium
AAAATACCGTGGCCATGAGGAGCAGCAGCACCAGCACCAGCCCACCCATACGAATCGACCGGGTCAGGCTGAAAAGCCTTTCCACGACCTCCTGCCGGTATTTAACCTCGGCCACACCCTCAATCCCGCCGATCTCCCGGGCAATAACCTTCACCTGTTCTGCTTCCTCCGCCCTGATCTCGAAGGAGTGGCGCAGGGGGTTCATCTCTTCCACAGAATCCAAAAGATCCTGCCGCTCGCCAAACTGCTTCCTCAGCCGGTCCAGGGCTTCATCCCGGCTGACAAAATCACTTTCCCTTACTCCGGGAAGGGATTCTATTTGTTCTGCGATCCTGGCTATCTCTCCTTCTTCCAGTTCCGGGTCTAAATAGGCTGCTATCTCAACCTGGGCTTCCAGGGTATCGGCCATGTAATCGAGGTTGACAACCAGCAACACGAATAACCCCAGGATCAAAAAGGACAGGGCTACGGTACTGATGGAGGCTAAACTCATCAAACTGTTGCGGCGTAAACTGAGAAGGGTTTCTCTGATATAAAACTCCCACGTACTAAAGCGCATCGAACCAGGCCCCTCTCCGTCTCCAAAGAATTTTCATCCTATACTTCACTCCCTGGTACAATTAAGTTCGGTTACAATTTCGTCATAATAACCCGAAACCCTTTTTCAACCCCGTTATTTCCCTTTCTTAAGATAAAATTCCTGGGATTTTGTCTCCTTCACAGTCGTAGCTGCCCTGCTTCTCGTCCCGAACCACCCTTCCTCCTTCCAAAGCGACAACCCTTTTCTTCATGGTATCAACGATATCCCGGGCATGGGTAGCCATAATAACGGTGGTTCCCCTCCGGTTGATTTCCACCAGCAGGCGCATGATCTCCCAGGAAGTTTCCGGGTCCAGGTTGCCCGTTGGTTCATCGGCCAGCAATACCGGCGGGTTGTTTACAATAGCCCGGGCCAAACCTACCCGCTGCTGTTCCCCGCCCGAAAGCTGGGAAGGTTTCGAGCGGGATTTATGGGAAAGCCCCACCAGATGGAGCACTGCCGGTACCTGCCGCAGTATTTCCCGCCGGGGTGCCTCCACCACCTGCATGGCAAAGGCAACGTTCTCATAGACGGTCTTTTCCGGCAGGAGGCGAAAATCTTGAAACACGACACCTATTCCCCGCCGGTAATAAGGTATCTGACGGTGCTTTAACTTTGCTATATTAACACCGTTGACGAGAATTTCCCCTGCCGTTGGTACTTCCTCCCGCAGGAGGAGCTTTGCCAGGGTTGATTTTCCCGCACCGCTTGGCCCAACAAAAAAAACAAATTCCCCTTTATCAATTTCAATATTGATATCCTTAAGGGCTATATTGCCATTGGGATAGGTCTTATCTACGTGGCACAGCTTGATCATGGCCTTCACTCCCCACTCTGGTACGACCTGTTTTTTGTCTTTTATCAGTATAGCTTTCGACAACTAGCAGAGAATTCCTTTCGCAGAACTATTTTTCCATTTTTTTCAGCCAATTTTTTATCTCCCGGGGACATCCCCCGGCAGCCC
>DUVO01000229.1 GCA_012841005.1 Bacillota bacterium
ATGCCCTGAAACTGGCGGAGGATAAGGGGCTGGAATCGGTGGCCTTTCCTGCCATTTCCACAGGGGTTTTTGGTTATCCCCTGGAGGAAGCCACCCGGGTGGCCCTGCAGGCAGTTCTGGCAATGGTGCCCACATTGAAGACGGTCAAACGGATCCGCTTTGTCCTCTTTAGTGCCGGGGATCTGGCGGTCTATGAGAAAATAATGGCGGAACTTTGTGAAAGCACTTAATTAAGCAGGCTGAAGGAATTCAGCCGGCGGCATCCCCAGGAAGCAGTTGGGAAGGGACGGGATGTAATCGGGAACCCTTAACCAGGGGAAATTTTGGAAAAGGGAATTTTTTACAGAGCCGGGGCAGGAATGGGGGATATCACTATAGAATAATTTAAATAGCGCAAAGGTAATTAAAAATTAGTCAACGGCAGAAAGTGGTTATAGAAATAACGACAATAAAGTCTGGCTAGGGATTCCGGATGGCGGAAAGGGGGGATGGGCTGGAGAACAGGGTACTGTGGGGCCCATGGCAAGAATTAGGTTAGGGGGGGTACGAAGGCGAAAAGAGAAGCGAGTTATTCGGTCATGGTTGTCAATGTATTTCCAGTGCATATTGAAGGGGGTTATACCGTGTACCGAAAAAAATGGAGAGTCTTGCTCTTGGTTCTTGCCCTGGTTATGGTTTTGGCACTAACGGGATGTCAGCAGCCCGGGGAGCCGGCCGGAGTTGAAGCTGAAGTGGTGGAAACAGATGTGGTCGTAATCGGCGGCGGCGGAGCAGGGCTGGCTGCAGCAGTTACCGCCGGTGAACATGGTGCCGAGGTCATTCTCCTGGAAAAAATGCCCATGTTAGGGGGAAATACATTACGCTCAGGTTGCGCCTACAATGCTGTTGACCCGGAGAGACAGAGTAAACAAGGTATTGAAGACTCCATTGATTTACACTTCCAGCACACCTACGAGGGTGGAGACAAAAAGGGCGATCCGGAGTTAATCCGGATTCTGGTGGAAAACGCCCTGGACGGACTCCACTGGCTGGAAAGCTTGGGCTGTGAATTCAAGGATGAAGTATACACGGTGCTGGGTGCCCTCTGGCCCCGGTCTCATACCAATGTTGAACCCCTGGGCACAGGTTACATCAGTGCCCTGGAGAATGGGGCCAAAGAACAAGGGGTAGAGATCTATTTGGAAACCAAAGCTGAAGAGCTGCTGCTGGAAGACGGCAGGATCACCGGAGTCAGGGCCGTTGACTCCGATGGTAAAGAATTGATCTTCAAAGCGAGAAAGGGTGTAGTCCTGGCCACAGGAGGGTTTGCCGCCAATGTAGAGATGAGGAGCCAATATAACCCCAAACTGGGGCCTGAGATTCCCACCACGAACCATCCGGGGGCAACCGGTGACGGGATTTTGATGGCAGAGCAGGTGGGTGCCGAGTTTGTTGGCATGGAGTACATCCAGCTCCTGCCCACAGGGGATCCGGAAAACGGCAGTTTGGCCGGTTGGCTTGCCCCGGGTGTTGATCAGATGATCTATGTCAACAAAGAAGGGAAGCGGTTTGTAGCAGAAGACGAGCGGCGGGATGTCATGACCAATGCCCTGTTCGAACAGACTGATGCCTGGATGTACGTAGTTTCCGATGCCAAATCGGTCTGGGAAGTCACCAGCTTTGGGGAAACGGAAGAGCAGCTGGTAGAAATGGGCAAGGTTTTGAAGGCCGATACCTTGGAAGAGCTGGCAGAAAAGATTGATGTCCCGGCCGATGCTCTCGTGGAAACAGTAGCCAGGTATAACGAAGCGGTGGAAAACAACCATGACCCGGACTTTGGCAAGGAGTTGCTGGGCTACAAGATCGATGAACCACCCTTCTATGCCAGCCCCCGGGTTCCCACCGTCCACCATACCATGGGCGGGGTAAAAATCGATACAGAAGCCAAGGTAATTGGTAAAGATGGCAATCCTATCCCGGGCTTATACGCCGCCGGAGAGGTGACTGGCGGTATTCACGGTACCAATAGGCTGGGCGGCAATGCCATAGCCGATATAATTGTCTTCGGCCGTATTGCCGGCGAGAGCGCTGCCAACTCCAAATAGTAAAGACACCCCGACAAGAGGGGCCAGTCAATACTGAGGCAGAAATGGTATCAACCGGACCTCGCTTTCCCAAAGTTTCCCGGGGAGGGCGAGGTCCCTTTTTAACAGTGTACAATTGACATTGACAATTGATAATTAGCAGCATTAATATCCAATCGGCTTTCACTGCTACCGGGAAATAGCGGGGACGTGCAGTAAGAAATTACAGATCAGGTCGGCCACTACGTCGGGGCGCTGGAGCATTATCCCATGGTCGGCTTCCGGGACTTCGGCAAAGAAGAAATTCCCCTTCCCCATCTCCTGGAGAGCGCTCCAGGCTTTTGGGGAAAACATTTGGCTTTCCCGGGCCCGGATAAAGAGGGTGGGACAGGTAATGTGGTGCAGGTAGAGGTGGTTGTCCTCAACCCGGGTGGCAAAGGTTTCTACTGCCGCCTGCCGGCTGTGCTTCCAGGACCAGTGCCCGGGTTTAGGGGTGTCTGGGGAAAGTCCAGTGTCTATGTATTCTTCCAGCAAATCAGGGTCGATGCTGCGGCCGTACTTGCGGTAAAAGTAAGTGCGGATATCTTCCCGGCTGGAAAAGGAAGGCGGGGCGGTGGCGGCCAGCCTTTGATATTGGGCTAAGACTTGAGGGGGTGTGCCAATACTCGGATCTACCAGCACGGCACAGCGGATCTGGTCGGGATGTTTGGCGGCATAGGCGATGGAGACCAGGGCTCCCAGGGAGTAACCCACCAGGGACACCTGCTTCAGATCCAGGGCCTCGATCAAGGCGGTGACGTCGGCCAGGTAATCCTCCTTACGGTAACCGGAAAGGGGTTTACTGCTGTCTCCGTGGCCGCGAAAATCCAGGGACAGGACACGAAAGCCCCCCTGCAACCTCCGGGCGCAGAAGTCCCAGTGGTGGGCATTGCCGGTGGTGCCGTGGAGGAAGAGGACGGCTTCTTTCCCTCCTCCCCAGTCCAGGTAATGAATTCTCAATCCAGCCTGGTGGTAATATTTATCAACCAATGTAATTTACCCTCCCTATAGAATAAAAGAACTTGCTGGTGTCCGGTGCCGGAAGTACCCCGAAAACAGCATTGAGACACAGGATAAAAGAGCCAAGGCGAGCACAGTTTCGCCCCGAAGGAGCCAAGTTCGTTCAGTAGGTTTGCGTGTCTCCTGCTGTGGGGG
>DUVO01000296.1 GCA_012841005.1 Bacillota bacterium
AGACTGTATTCGGTATGAACATGAAGATGAATAAAATCGGACACTCCGTTCCCCCCTCTGGGGCATTCTAAACTGTATTTCCACACTTCCGGCTTAAGTCCTCCCGGAAACCAGGGGGATAATTGGCACCAGGCAACAATATAATGTTTTGATAAAAGGAGGTACCGGTTATGGGTAAAATCATGGAAGAATTGGTATTGACCTTTTTTATTGCCCTGGGAGTAGTTCTGGGCGGTTCCATCATCGGTTCCCTGGGGGCCAGCCTGATCAACCGTTACCCCCAGGAAACCATGGTAACCCTGGCCCGCCAGATCAAGGTATGGGCAATTCTTGTTGCCCTGGGCGGCACCTTCCCTTCCTTTCACGCCCTGGAAGCTGGACTCCTGGAAGGACAACTGCGGGCTGTCGCCCGACAGCTTCTGTTTATCATGGTTTCCTTCGGCGGAGCCCAGATCGGGTATATGCTAATCCTGCTCCTAAAGGGGGACTAGATGTGCGGGCAAAAGAAGCAGCCTTTCTCCTGGGCTTTCTCTGCGGCTGCCTGGTTATGAATATCTATTTTGGGGCTAAGCTGGAACAGGTTTACCAGGAAAGGGATACCCTCCTTGCCTCCATAGCCGATAAAGACTCCCGCCTGGAACAACTGGAAAAGGCCCTGGCCGGCAGCGGCAGCCTGATCATAAAAGAAATCCAACCAAATATTATTCTTAAAGGAAACCGGCTTCTACAGCTGGAATTGGAAAAAATGACCCGCCAGTGGCTTGATATTTTTTTGGGCCGGGAACTATCCTCCCTGGACCCTGCCGCCATTCCCTTTATCATAGACGGCCGGACAGTGACCATCAATGACCAAAGGATACACCTGCATGTTGAAACAACTATCATCTCAGATAAGCTGATTATCTTCATCCGGCCGGAAATTGAAAACAACCTCCCCGACGGCTAATCTCCCACTGACATTTGCGCCCCCTCCCACCGGAAAAAAGAAAAAAGCGCCTGCGGCGCCCTGTCAGTCAGTTTAGTTGAAAGGAAAGGGATCGGATTTTTGTTTCGAAGATAAAAACTCTTCCATGCCTATATTAATTCCCTGCGGAGTAAAAATGAAGATATACTCGCCAATTTTCTGCATATCACCGTTCAGAATATACGTTGCTCCACTCATATAATCGACAATCCGTTGGGAAAGAGCAAGGGAAAGCCCCTCCAGGTTGACAATAACAGGGCGGCCTTCCTTGATGTGGGTGGCCATCTCCTTCGTTTCGCCAAAGGTAGCCGGTTTGGTAACAACAACTCTAACCTGCTGTTGACCGACCTCCATATTCCACTGGTATACTTCCCCCTGGAGCTGTTCTTCCCGGCCAAACCCCAGGGAATATAGGATCCGGTGAAAGAGGTTCGCCATGTCCCCCCATCCTTCCTCAGCAACCAGCACCATTTTTTCGCCGTTATGTTGCCGTGCCATTAATTAGTGCATCCCTTACCAACCAAACTAAATCAGTATTCGACACCAAGGTACCGTTTCCTGCCCCCGCCGACCTTTTTCTTTTCCCGAACTGCCCTTATCCGGTCCTTTATAGTTTTTCTTCCACCGAAGCGATCTTATCGGCCATGGTCCGCACCTTATCCCTTCGGTCGTCGATTCTGATAATAGTGTTTACCCGGCCGGCACCGGCGGCAAAGGGAACCTCATGCATTTTCAGGATGGCCGCCATGATCTTGTCCAGGTCACCTTCAATAATGGTCGCCATAGGTGTTAACTGGTACTGCAAATCCTTCTCTTGCTGCAGGACTTTATGACAGGCAGCAACATACCCACTCACACTGGTGCTCCCCGTCCCCAGGGGGACCACACATACTTCGACAATGGCCACAGCTATTCCCCTCCTTCTCTGTTCACCCCATGTCCATGCCCAATACCTTTCCAAGGATACCCCTGGGCACCCCTCCTCCAGCAGGGTGTATAAATCTATTTAACCCACTATTTCTGCATGCCGGCAGCAATCCCCTGCCGGAAGGCGAAAACCTTCAGGATAAAACTACCGGAACCTCAGCCCCCAGGGAAATACCCTCCAGGGTTACAGTACAAGCATAGGCATAGACCTCAACCCCAGCCTCAGCAGCCCGAACCAGGCCGGCAGCAAACTCTCCATCGGTAGCCCAGTTGGGGGAAAAGGTGTGGGCGTCATTCCTCTGGATAATAAAAAGGGCAATAGCCCTGTACCCCTTCTGTCGTGCCAGGGCTAATTCGGCCAGGTGCCTGGTTCCCCGGGCGGTAGGGGCATCGGGAAAAATAGC
>DUVO01000325.1 GCA_012841005.1 Bacillota bacterium
CTGCAAACCTCACCGGCACTCCTCACAACGCGGCCATCTTCAGCAATTATGATACTATAGCCCCGCTGGAGAACAGCCAAGGGGCTGAGGGAGTCTAGTCTGCCCGCCTCCAGGGAAAGCCTGCTGCGCCAATTCCTCAGATATTGGGTGATTGTGCGTTCCAAATCCCGGGCATAGCCATCGAGGAGCAGCCGCTTATCATTAAACAAACCCTCAGCAGCAGTAAAGGGGCGGCGCCGGGCCAGAGCTGACAGGGTTTTCCGTCCCTGATCTAGAATTTTTCCGATCCCGTGGCGGGAACGGGCCGCTAGGATTTGGAGGCGCTGGTGCAATTCTTCCTTGGCCGGAACGGCCAGTTCAGCTGCCGCTGATGGCGTTGGTGCCCGCAGGTCTGACACAAAGTCAACAATGGTAAAATCCGTTTCATGCCCTACAGCCGAAATCACTGGAACCGGGCAGGCAGCTATTGCCCGGGCCAATCCTTCATCATTAAAGGGCCACAGTTCCTCCCAGGAACCTCCTCCTCTCCCGATAATAATTACATCAACACCTGGGACCCGGGCTAAAGCTTTCAAAGCAGCTACCATTTGGGGAGCAGCCCGCTCCCCCTGGACCAATACGGGAGCCACAATCAGGTCCATGTTGGTAAAGCGCCGCTTTACCACGGTAATAATATCCCTGATGGCTGCACCGGTGGGGGAGGTAACAACTCCTACCTTGCGGGGTAACAGGGGCAAGGGCCTTTTGCGCTCAGCGGCAAACAAGCCCTCCCTGGCCAGGTTTTTTTTTAATTCTTCAAAGGCCAGGTGCAAAGAACCCAGTCCGGCAGGTTCCATTGCTTCCACATAGAGTTGATACACTCCATCCCGGGTATAAACACCTACGTAACCCAGTGCTATTACCTGTAAGCCGTCCCTGGGTGAAAAACTTAAATTTCGATTTTGGTTGCGAAACATTACACAGCGTAAAGTAGCCCCCTCATCCTTGAGGGTAAAGTACATATGTCCGGAGCTGTGGTGTTTAAAATTTGATATTTCCCCTTGCACCCCCAGGCTCTGGAGAAAACAGTCTCTTTCCAATTGTCCCTTTATATATCGGGTCACTTCACTGACCTGGTATATCCTTGGCAGCATGGTACCCCAACCTTCCCTGTTGCCGGTAAATATAAATCCGGATTCCCTCAGGATCCGGATAATTGCCCATCGTTTATACTATTCTCACCTTCCCCCTCCTTTTCCTGCCTTCCCAACAGAAAAAGGCACTAGGGGATTTCCCCTTCTTCCTTTAGGGCTGGCTCCTCCTGTAGAAATCTGTGTATTGCCCCTAAAATACCATTAACAAAGGGACCTGATTGGGGCCCACTATATTTTTTACATAATTCCACAGCCTCATTGATAGAAACACTGGCCGGAATATCCTGGCAGTACAGTAATTCGTAGACGGCCAGCCTGAGTATAGCCCTGTCTACCCGTGAAAGGCGCTCTACAGTCCAATCTACCGCAAAGCGGTCAATTAACTCGTCAATTCTCGACCGGTTTTCCCACATCCCCCAAATTAGTTCCTGCAGATACCCTTTATTATCAGGTTTCAGGACAAGGCCCGTTGTCACAGTGCGAAAAGCCTCTTCTGGTCTTGCCTTGGCAACGTCCATCTGGTAGAAAGCTTTTAAGGCTTGTTCCCTCGCAATCCTGCGGCCCAATACATCCTTCTCCTTTCGCCAAAATATCCTTTACCGTTTGTAAGGAGGCCAGAAATGCTCCAGGATCTCCTCTAGATCTCCCCCATCATCCAGTCTCTTGCCCAAATAATAACCCAGACCGGTACAGATACAAAGGAGTATTGTTTCTATTATACCCCGGGATATAATTAACCAGCCTAGGACAAAACCGCCGGCACAACCAAGGATTTTGCCCCGGTGCCGAGCAATGATAGCAAGGACTTCTTCCTTCATCTTATCCCACCTCTTCTCGGAACAACTACCCGGGGATTTATTATTCTACTTTCTTACCCGGAGCTTCGTGGCCGATGTTGGCAATAAAGACACTTACTTCTTCCACTTCAATCCCCATGGTTTCCCTAACCCGCAGACAAATGGCCTCCTGAATTTCCTTGGAAAGGGCAGGAACATTTTCCTCGGGATTAACGACCACCTGCAGCTTTACAGTAACTCCTCTCGGTGTACCCTTTACCCGGACCCTGGTTTCCCGTGCGCCCTTTACTTGTCGCACAGTTTTTTGGATCAGATTTTCCACCGCCGCAAAGGATATTCTAAGCTCACCTAATTCAGTCCGGGAGCTAACACCCTTTCCCTGCCCTCTATTGCCCAGAACAAGGAAAAACAGGCGCAAACCGGCCAGCAGAAGAAAGATGGCCACCAGACCCACATCGGGCCTTCGGTACAGAGAGGCAATGCTTGTCCCCAGGTATTCTAGAGAAAGAAGACCAAAGGCCAAAAGAAAAGCAAACAGGGAAAGGAAGACCAGGGACAACATGGCAACAAAAAGGAGAATTCGATCAAGAAAACCCATTTCCACCTAAACCCCTTTCCCGGATACGTAGCAGTTCCCTCTATCTAGTATCTTCTCTCTTCTCCATCTCATCCTTTTATTTAACCCGGATATCATCTTCCTTTTCCTCCGCAGCGATGCGAACGCCCTGAATATGGACATTAACCTCTACAACTTCCAGGCCGGTCATAGTTTCGATTTTTCTTTTCACATTCTCCTGCACCTTATAAGCAACATCAGGGATGCGAATTCCGTATTCGGCTATAACGAATAAATCAACGGCGGCCTGGCGTTCGCCAACTTCAACCTTAACTCCCTTAGACATATTCTTCCGGCCCAGCATTTCTGCTATCCCGCCGGCAAGACCGCCGCTCATACCGGCCACCCCTTCAATTTCCGTCGCAGCCAGCCCGGCGATGACAGCCACTACCTCATCGGCGATTCTGATTGTGCCAACTTCATTTTCCCTTTCTATGAGCTCCTGTCCGTCTCTTTCCATAATAATACACCCCCTGAGGATTAAATGTCGCTAACTTCTACAAAAAAATGCCAAGGGAACCTAAACTTGTTTATAATTATACCAGACTCCCCGGCTCAATACAATTCTTCTCCCACCCTTAGCCTGTCCTTTTATCTGGGACGATTATCAATCACAATGGCCTCCAGGGGGACAGCGCACATACCTTGAACCAGATCACCTAACTGGGCTACCTGGTTTTTCTCCAAATCCTCGGCCTTGACCACAACATGCACCTGTTCCAGATTAATAAAGACTACCGCATCCCGGAATCCCTTGGCTTTTATTAAACCTTCCAGTTCCATTTCCCGTTCCAAGTTTTGGGAAATCTGCAGTAATATATCGTAGGCTTCTTTACGACTTTCCGGCTCGCTATTTGGGTTATGTACTATCTCCCGCAACATATCCATTTGTTGACTGCGGACCCGCTCCCGTTCCAGGCGATACTCAATAAAGAAATCAGTCTCAACCGGTTCCGGTTGGACCGGCAGTTTTCCTTGTTCCTGCCCTGTTTCTAACCCAATATCTTTTTCTAAATCTTCGGCTGTATCTTCCCCGGTCGCCAGCTCTCCCCCTGCTTCGGCTGGTGTCCGGTTGGAAATCTTCATAGGATACAATACAAGCA
>DUVO01000330.1 GCA_012841005.1 Bacillota bacterium
TAAACCGGCATATTATATCCTCCACAGATAATTACCGGGGGGTTCTACGTAATAGCTGTCGAGTGCATTGTAATTTGGCAAAAATTATAATTTAAGTGTGCTGGCTAGAGCCGGCACTTTTTATTGGTAGTTTAATTTTTCTGCTGCGGAAAGGAATATGAGGGTTACAGGGAGAAAAGGCCCATTTATTACCTTAATAGTGGGCGAAAGGAGGAATAGGAAATGCTGGCTTGCCCGGATGGTATCACCATCAGGCAGGAGCTCAGGCCGGGGGATTTGGGGCTGATACTCTATCTTCACGGGCTCCTATACAGTCAGGAGTACGGTTATGGCCGGCGGTTTGAAGGCTATGTTGCCCAGTCAATAGGGGAATATGCCCTGCTGGAGGATTTCGCCGGCAGTTCCCTGTGGTTGGCGGAAGAGGGCGGCAGGCTGGTAGGGATTATTGCTATCATCAAGCGCTCCGAGGAGGTAGCCCAGCTGCGCTGGTTCCTGATCGACCCTGAATTCCGGGGGAAGGGTTTAGGCAGGTTTCTCTTGCAGCAGTCCCTGGATTTTTGCCGCCACTATGGCTATCAAAGGGTGTTTCTCTGGACGACCAAGGATCTCCATGCGGCCTGCCATCTCTATGAAGCAGCCGGTTTTACGCCCGTCGAAGAGAAAAGCCATGACCTGTGGGGAGTAATGCTGACTGAGGTTCGCTATGACCTGGATTTGTAAAGGTGCTGATTTGTTTGAGGACACGGAAAAATCGCCCGGCCTGGTAAGGGTCATATTAATAATTAATCCCTTGCAGTACCATTGTTTCTCGCCCATGACAGAACAAAAATTCTGACATGGTTTTTTATTGGCTTCTTTCTGCGCAGAACCTGTAGCTATCTATAGCAGGAGTTTACTTACTAATAACGAAGTATACAAGTAATGATACCCTGAAATGGGGGATACAGTGTGGTTACCCAACTGTGGTCTAACAACAAGGCATCCTTAATTTGGGAAGGGCAGACAGTTGATGATGCTATGGGTCGTTTTGCCGTGGGGAGGCAGCGGGCACTGGTGGTGGTGAGCCAAACCCTCAGGCCGAAAGGGCTCCTGTGGGCCCAGGCGGTCATGGAGTTCCTGGCCGCAGGGGGGCCAGGAACCGAGCCTATAGACGGGTTGGTAGATCCCCTGCTTCTGATTTTCCAGCAGGATGGGGGACTTCCCGCCCCCGGATTGCTGAGCGCAGGTCAGCTGCCGGCTGCTGTTGTCGACGAAAAGGGGCGTTTGGTTGGGGTAATTGGGGAGGAGGAATTTTTTCAGGCCCTCGTGGATGAAAACAATAGCCTGCGGGATGCCGAAATGGACCTGCAGGCCATCATGGACTCGGCCGAAGATCTGATGTGTATATCCGATGGTTCGGGGGCAAAGCTGCGCATTTCTCCTTCGGCGGAAAAACTCTATGGTGCGGCGGCCCAGGAACTGGTGGGGAAAAACGTCCGGGATCTGGAAAGAAACGGTATTTATTTCCCCTCGGCAACACGCCTGGCTATAGAAAAGAAGGCCCAGGTTACTGTTACCCAGGTGACCAAGACTGATCGCAAGCTGATGGTTACCGCCAACCCCATTTTCAACGAGGCGGGGGAGATTGTCCGGGTAGTCAGTATTTCCAAGGATATTACCGATCTGCATAAATTGGAGCAGGAACTTGAGAACACAAAGGAACTGATGGAAAAGTATGAAAAGGAACTGTCAGAACTGAGGAAGGTGAACCTGGATCATTACCAGATAGTTGCCAGCAGCAAAGCAATGCAGGGTTTACTGCAGCTTGCCGCCAAGGTGGCCACCGTTGATTCTACCGTATTCATACTGGGGGAGTCGGGTGTTGGTAAGGAAATGGTGGCAAAATTGATCCATGGGGAGAGTAAAAGGAAGAATGGGCCTTTCATCAAGATTAATTGTGGTGCCATTCCCGAAACCCTCCTGGAATCGGAACTCTTCGGCTATGAGAAGGGGGCTTTTACCGGGGCCAACCGGGAAGGGAAACCGGGCCTGATGGAACTGGCCCACAAGGGGACCTTATTTCTCGATGAAATTGGCGAACTTCCCCTCAACCTGCAGGTCAAACTCCTGCGGGTCCTCCAGGAACAGGAGATCGTGCGGGTGGGGGGTGTGCGGCCGATAAAGGTGGATCTTAGGATCATAACCGCTACCAACCGGGACATTGAGCAGATGGTTGAGGAGGGAACCTTTCGCCGCGACCTGTATTACCGTTTGAATGTGGTTCCTATTTATGTCCCCCCCTTGAGGGAACGGCGTGAGGATATTCCGGCCCTGGTGCACCATTTCCTGCAGCGTCTCAGCCAAAAATATTCTCGCTCCCGGCAGGTGACCCCCGAGGCAATGGAACTTTTGTTTAATTATTCCTGGCCGGGTAATGTCAGGGAACTGGAAAACATAATAGAGCGGGTTGTGGTTACCAGCGATAGTTCCCAGATTACCGTCGCCGATTTGCCGGTAGAATTGCAGCATGGTGATCGGAAAACCATGAAAGTCGTGGTCAATGGGATTATTCCCTTGAAGATGGCGACCGAAGCCGTTGAAGAACAATTGATACGCCGGGCCATGGAGAGGTATAAGAGCACTTACAAGGCAGCCCGGGCCCTGGGGATAAACCAGTCCACTGTGGTGCGGAAGGTGCAGAAATACTGTAAAAATGGTACCGGGCAGTATGCATAGGGGCATTTTGTAATGCGGTTTTGCATTGGAGGGTATTTGATAGTTGCTCGTGCAAGGTAGGATTAGGGGAGCAGGTAACTTATGCGATGCAGAACAGCATCGCTGTTTTTTTGGGGATATTACGAAGGCAGGCCCTAGCCCCTGTAAGGGAAAGGGCGGGTTTCCTGTGTATGGCACGTTATTTGCATAATATAAAATGGTGAGTGAAAAAATAGTGTCGTGATTAGTTAAGGTAGAAAGGAGGAGTGTTGTGGCAAAGAAAAGGATTGAGACCCTGATCCTCGATTTGGATGGTACTTTGATTGACTCCCGGTTGGATATTGCCAGGGCAGCCAACTACACCCTGGCCAAATTGGGTTGCCCCCAATTGCCCGAGGAACAAATAGCCGGCTTTATCGGGGGCGGTGTGGGGCCTTTGCTCAAGAAGGCTTTGGGCAACAGGAGTGAAGAGCTTTTTGAACGGGCATTGCCGATATATAAACAGCGTTATTGGGAGCACTGTACCGATTATACCACCCTGTATTCGGGGGTGAAGGAAATTCTCTCCTATTATCAAGATAAAGATATTGCTATGGCCACCAACAAATTGGTGCCTATGACCATGAAGATCCTGGAGCATTTTGAGATTGCTTCTTATTTTAAGCTGGTCCTGGGGCCGGATTCGGTGAAAAATAGAAAGCCTCATCCCGAGGCAATTGAAAAGATCCTGGTCCAATTGGGGAATCCTAAGGAGACGGCCCTGATCGTCGGTGACAGCCACTTTGACATTGAAACAGGGAAAAACGCCGGCATCATGACCTGTGGGGTTACCTACGGGTTTGGCTCCAGGCAAGAACTGGAGGATAGCGGTGCTGATGTAATAATTGACCGCCTGGAAGATTTAATGTTGTATTACGAGTAACGGCACTGCCGTTCAAATAATCGCCAAGGAGGTTTTTATCATGGCTGATAAAGAAAGAAGTGGGTTGGAAAAGCTGCTTGCTGTCAGTCCGGGCATGGAGGTCTGGTGGGATGCCTCCCCCCTGGTTTTTGAAAAATGGGCGGAGTCTTTCCTGGCTGACCAGGCGCCGGAAGTGCGGGAATGGCTGGAACCCCAGGTCAAACGCCTGTATGTGAAGGATAACCCGGCCCAATCCCTTTTCCGGGGTGTAACCACAAACCCGGTTATCACCAAGGCCGGCATCGATACCCTTCCTGACATCTGGAATCCCTGGATCGATGAGGAGATTAAGAGGCACCCCAATCTCAGTGCTCCTGAGATCACCTGGCGGACCTACCGGGAAGCTTCGAAACTGGGGGCCGAGCTCTACATGCCCATCTTTGAGGAATCGGGTTATACGCATGGCTATGTGTCTGCCCAGGTAGACCCGCGGGTCTTGGATGATACCCGGAAAATGGTGGAGCAGGGTCTGGGCCTCAAAGCCATCGCGCCGAATATCATGGTTAAGGTACCGGGAACCCAGGCCGGTGTCATGGCCATCTGCCTGCTGACGGCAATGGGTGTGCCCACCAATGCCACCCTGGTCTTCACCGTTCCCCAGATACTGGCTGTGGCAGAGGCGGTGAAGCGTGGGAAGGAAATTGGCGAGTGCTATGGTACAGACTACAGCCAGTGGCGCTCTGTGATCACCATCATGATGGCCCGGTTTGAAGAGCGGGAAGTGATGGCGGAACAAGCCCGGGAGCAGGGTTTCGAACTGACGGAAGACCTGATGCGCTGGTCTGGTACTGCTATCATGAAAAAAGGATATCACCTGCTGAGAGAGAGGGAATATCCGAGCAAGCTTCTCTTGGCCTCCAGCCGGGTGGGTCCGGGGAAAGAGCAAATCCGGCATGTGGAAGAAACTGCCGGTGCAAACCTGGTTTACACCATGAACCCGAAATTTATCCAGAATGTCCTCCTGCTCTATGCCGATAAAGAGTTTGAATCGCGGATTGATAAACCGGTTCCCAGTGAAGTAATGGAAAAATTGCTGGCCATTCCTTACTTCCGCCAGGGCTATGAGGAAAACGGTCTGAAGCAGGAGGAATTCCTCCAGCATCCGGGGACCGTCTTTACCAGGGGCGAATTTTCCAAGGCCATGAATGCCTTTGAAGAATTTGTGGCGGGGAGGATGAAGGGCTAAATTATGCAGGTTTCAAGGGCGATGGGAAGAAAATTCTTCCCCGGCCCTATTTATCCTGGAAGGGAGATGGGGCTAACCTCTGGGAAAAGAAGGAATTATTGTTAAGGTGGGACGGGTATTTGGGAAGGAGGAATAGTAATGGCAAAGCAACCGGCTCCCATTTATGAATGTGACCTGCACTGCCACACAGTTCGCTCCGATGGTAACGATACCCCGAAGGAACTGATCGACAATGCGGCGGCCGTCGGAATGAAGGCCATTGCCATCACCGACCACGATATCGATCCTCCCCGGACCGTAGTTGATGATGAGGGCCGGGAATTGGATATTGTGGAATATGCCCGGGGAAAGGGCCTGGAATTGGTCCTGGGGGACGAGTTTTCCTGTGATACCTATGTGGATGATGTGCATATCATTGGGTTTAACCTGGATTGGGATCACCCATTAGTCAAGGAAGAAGTGGAAAGGGCCAAAAACAGCAAGAGCAATGCTTACAAAGAACTCTGTGAGATACTGGGCCAGAAGGGCATGCCCGTCGATTGGGAAAAGGAGATTTTAGAATACCGGGACAGTGAAGGAAATATCAAGCACCGGGATCCCGACGAAGTACAGCGGAAGCACATTTTTGAGGCCATGGCCAGCAAGGGCTATGCTCCCACCTGGCAGGAGGCCAAACTTTTGGTACGGGACAACCCGGAACTGAATGTAAAGCGGAAGAAGATCGACCCCCTGGAGGCGATAAAATTAATTAAAACCTGTGACGGCATCGCCGTGCTGGCCCACCCCTACCTCATCGATGAGGAGATAAATTATCCCGACGGCCGCCGGCTTACCCGGGAAGAATACATTGAAAAACTCATCGCCGCCGGCCTTGACGGTATGGAAGCAGCCTATCCCTACAGTAAGACCAGTTACAAGGGCACAATGACCGACGAGGAGATTAAAAGGGAAGTAAAGGCCAAATATGCAGGCAAGGTGAAGTTCTTTAGTGGCGGTTCCGATTATCATAATGATGGCAAGAAGGGCGTGAAAAACCCGCGCTTTATCGGGGAAGGCGGGATCAGCTACCAGGAGTTCAAGGCAATTTTTGGCTGATACCAATCAATAGGGAGCATCCTTGTTTTAGTTAAGGAGGGGAATTAAATGCCATTAGTGACCAGCAAGGGTTTGTTGGAAAAGGCCCTGCAGGAAGGTTATGCCATTGGTGCCTTTAATGCCAACAACATGGAAATGGTACAAGCCATTGTGGAAACAGCGGAAGAGGAACGGTCACCGGTTATTGTCCAGATAAGCCAGGGAGCGATCAATTATGGTGGGGCCGATTACTTCGCTGCTCTGGTTAAGCTGGCGGCGGAAAAGGCGACTGTCCCCGTGGTTTTGCACCTGGACCACGGCATGGATCTGGCCGTTAATGTCCGCTGCCTGCGGGAAGGATTCAGCTCCTTGATGTTTGATGGTTCGAAATTGCCCTTTGCCGAGAATATTGCCATTACCCGCCAGGTGGTGGAGATTGCCCACAAGGTCGGTGTCCCGGTCGAAGGCGAGATAGGCAAAGTTCCAACCACCAAGGGAGAAGCCATTCCCTACGAAGAACTGCGCCAATTTTTCACCAATCCCGAAGAGGCAGTTGAGTTTTTCCAGAAAACCGGTGTGGATTCCCTGGCGGTTTCGGTGGGCAGTGCCCACAAGATGAAGGTAAGGGAGGCAATTTTAGATATCGAGCGTATTGCCGCCATCAGAGAGGCGGTGCAAATACCCCTGGTCCTCCACGGGGCCTCCGGGGTTAAGGATGACCAGATTCCCCTGGCCATCAAGGCCGGTATTGCCAAGATCAATGTTGCGACCGAGTTAGGGAAGGCCTTTACCGCCGAATTGCAGAAGGCCTTCGCCGCTGACCCGGGACAGGTAGACCTGCGTAAATACACAGCCCCGGCCCGGGCGGCAGTTAAGGAAGCGGTACGGGAAAAAATCCGGCTCTTTGGTTCGCAGGGCAAGGCTCCCGATTATTACAAGGATGAAGGAGCCTGGTCGGAACCGGAAATTGCCAGGGAAGCTCCGGAATAAAAGGTTTCCTACGCCCCCGGTGGAGTACCACCGGGGGCTTATACATATAAATATTGCCTTTTTACCCCTGTATATGCCCCGATCAGCCCACATATAATAGTAACTGCAGGGGAAAGGAGTGATAGCAGTGGCAGAAGCAATCAGGATCGGGGCCAAGAAGTATCTCCCTGCCATTCGGGAAACTCTGCAAAAGGAATTTCACCTTTTCCGGCGCGAAGGGTTGCAAATTGAAATTAAAGAAGAACCGCGGGGTGACCAGGTTTTTCTTCTCTGCTTTTTAAAGGAAGAGCATAAGAGCACATTGGGTAAAGAAGAGACTTATGACCTGTTCCGGCAGCTGGTAGCCAATGCCCTGGCGGCAGTGATTATTTCCCACTGGGAACTTTACCTGGTAAAGGAAATTGTTCACCAGCACTATAACTATTTTAACCGCCAGGAACGGGAAAAAATCATAGAATTGGTTCTCCAGGGCCTGGAGGGTGAGCAAAACAAAGGGAGCGGGCACCATATTTACAGGGTGCACCGGCAAAACCGGATTTTCTATCGCCTGCTGGATTACCTCAATGACAGCAGGGAAATTGTCCTGGAAGGTTTTATTCGCTTTCGCCTCAAGGAATACATGGAGGAGCTGCGGGATGCCGTAGACCGGGCTGTAGATGATCTGATGCTGGAGCAGGAGTACAGGGAATTCATTCGCCTCCTCCGGTACTTTGTGGAAGTGCAGGAGCCCAAACAGGGGGAGATTCATGTCCTGATGCTCCCGGGAAACAAATACCAGCTGATGGATGGGCAGGGGGATGCCCTCACCGACAAGGAACTGGAGGAGATGCTGGTGGAACTTGCTGATGGCAATATTTCCAGCGAAGATCTCCTCATCAGCGCCCTGATCAGTTTGGCTCCCGACCGGGTACACCTGCATTTGGGTTGTACCTTTTTCAACCGGGAAGTTGTGGAAACCATCAAGAAGGTTTTTGCTGACCGGATCGATATCTGCCCCGGTTGCTGTCTCTGTGGACAATCGGGGACAAAGAAGGAAGAGAGAAGCAAGACCAAGCCTAGGTGAAAATAAAGTTACAAAGCCAAGGCGGTGGATAGCGACGGTAGCGACGCCCCGGTAAATGTGCAGGGAAGCTGTTTTCCTTGCATATTTATCGGGGCTCTGTTATTATGTACGCTGAAGCAATTACAGTACAAAGAAGGAAAACACTATGCAAGCAGGAATTATTTTCATGCCGGTCCTGGGTGCATTGATTGGATGGGTGACCAACCGGATTGCCATTCGCCTGCTTTTTCATCCCCATCATCCCTGGCGGATACCTCTCATAGGTTGGGAACTGCAGGGATTGCTGCCGAAACGCCGGGCAGATCTGGCCCGGACCGTGGGGGAAACGGTGGAAAGGGAGCTTCTCTCTGCCGGGGATCTGGTCCAATACCTGGGCCGGCCCCATTTCCGGGAAGATCTGTTGGCAAGATTGGCGGTTGTGGCCGGCGAAAGGTTAAACAGCCGGATCCCGGCCTTTGTTCCCCACAGGCTGCGGGATATGTTTTTGGCATTGTTCCAGGACTTTATGGTCCGGGAGTGTGATGCGGTTTTTGATCAGATCCTGGCTGGCATCCAGAAAAACATAGAAGCGGAACTGTCTATTGGTTCCATCGTAGAAAACCGCCTTCTGGAAATTGCCCTACCAGACCTGGAAGCTTTGATCCTGCAGGTGGCGGGGCGGGAACTGTGGCACATTGAAGTTCTGGGTGGTATCCTGGGTTTTTTGATCGGTCTTCTCCAGGCCGGCCTGGTTTTGCTCTTCTCCCGGTCTTGACAAGGGGAGCAGAGAAGTTTATAATGAGGCTAATTTAGAATTGAATTTTGGACAGTGATGACTGGGAAAAGTAGGCTGGTGCAGGCGCCGGCAGAGAGGAGATGTCAAGGGGCTGCAAGCATCTCCCGGCGCAGCCAGTGCGAAAACCACCCAGGAGCGCCCGGCCGAAAATGAAGTAAGCCGGGACGGTTACCGCCGTTACCGGTTGAGAGGGGGCAGGCCAAAGGCCTGTCA
>DUVO01000047.1 GCA_012841005.1 Bacillota bacterium
GAGGTGAGAAGGAAATAAAAAGGAGGATTCTCTATGCATAAACTTAGAATTGGCATTATTTTTGGGGGCCGATCAGGGGAACACGATGTCTCTTTGATGTCGGCTGCCTCAGTGCTTGAGGCCCTCGATAAGGATAAATACGAGCCCGTTCCCATCGGCATTACCAGGGAAGGACGCTGGCTAACTTCCGGTAACCCCCTGGAAGCACTCAAAAGCGGTAATTTTCAAGGGGAGGGACCTCTGCCGGTAGACTTGTTGGAAAAACTCGATGTGGTGTTCCCGGTGCTACACGGTCCTTACGGTGAAGATGGTACTATCCAGGGACTTTTTGAAATGCTAAATATCCCCTATGTCGGTGCCGGGGTTATTGGTTCTGCCATCGGAATGGACAAAAAGATAATGAAAAAGCTCTTCCAACAAGCAGGCCTGCCTGTGGTCGATTATGTAACCTTCCTGCGCCGGGAATGGGAAGAGGATAGGGATTCCATCATTTCCAGTCTTATGGAAAAGTTTGGTTATCCATCCTTCGTCAAACCGGTCAATTTGGGGTCCAGTGTAGGGGTAAGCAAGGTTGTCAACCGGGAGGATCTGGAGCAAGCCGTTGACCTGGCCTGCAAGTTCGACCGGGAAATAATTGTTGAGAAATTCATTAACTGCCGTGAAATTGAATGCAGTGTACTGGGGAACGATAAACCCCAGGCCTCATTACCCGGCGAAATAGTACCCCATTTGGACTTTTATAACTATGAGGCCAAGTATACCGATGGTAAATCGGATTTTTACCTCCCTGCTCCCCTTTCGCCGGAAAAAACCGAGGAAGTACGGGAATATGCCATAAGGGCATTCTTAACGGTTAATGCCTGTGGCATGGCGAGGGTCGATTTTTTCCTTGACAAAGACACAGGACAACTCTATGTGAATGAGCTAAACACAATACCCGGCTTTACCCATCTTAGTATGTATCCCAAAATGTGGGAAACAACGGGGCTCAAGTACCCCGACTTAATCGACAAGTTAATTAACCTGGCCCTGGAACGATTTGCCGAAAAACAGCGCAACCAAATTAATTGGAGCTAATTTGCTCCAGTTTGCTAAACACTGCCACCGGTTTGGTTGGCTTCTTGAGGGCAGGGAAAGAAAATACCTGCTCTTTTTTCCTGCCAGCCCGATACAGTTGGCTGTTGTCAATAGAGTTGACGGGTGCCACTTTAATACCCTCCAGTCAATAACCTCCAGGAAAGGGGGCAAAAGGTTATGCCACGTATATTTTCCAACTGGCAACAAAAACTAAAAAGAATCCGGAGGAGAACATATACCCGGGAGGATGTCGACTTGGAAAACCTGGACCTGCTCCGCCGCCTTTCAAGGGAACAGGGGGTTTCGGGAAGGGAGACGGGTATAGCCCAGATTCTTGCCGAAACACTAAGTCCCTTGGCCGATAATGTGCAAAAGGATAACTTGGGTAATATAATTGTCCGGAAGAAAGGGGAAGGACCCTACCCACATCCCAAGGTAATGCTGGCTGCCCATATGGACGAAATCGGTTTGATGGTTACCAAAGTGCTGGAGGGGGGGTTTTTGCGGTTTACGTCAGTGGGAGGGATTGACCTGCGGACCCTCCCCGGACAGGAAGTTATTATTCATGGTTTGCAGCCGATTCGGGGTGTCATTGGCGCCAAACCGCTCCACCTGCAAGCTCCAGGGGAAAGGAAGGAAGCCCTTGCAGGGGAGGAAATGTACATAGACACAGGATACGGCCAGGAGAAAGAATTGGCAGAAATTGTGCCACTGGGCACTGTGGTAACCATAGAGAGGGACTTGCAAGTACTAGCCAATGAACAGGTAGCAGGCAAAGCCCTGGACAATAGGGCCGGGGTAGCTGTTTTGGTTGCCTGTTTTCGGGAATTAACCCGGCTTAAACACAGGGCCGATGTCTATGGTGTTGCCACTGTCCAGGAGGAAGTAGGGGTTAGGGGTGCTATGGTCAGTTCCTATGGTATTGCTCCCGATTTGGGCGTCGTTATCGATGTCTGCCACGGTGATATGCCAGGCGTAGCCGAGGACGAAGGTTTTTCCCTTGGTAAGGGTCCGGCCATTGGCCTTGGCCCCCACGTCCACCCACGGCTTTTTTCTGCCTTAACGAAAACGGCCCGGGAGGTAGGCATCTCCTATCAGGTAGAACCTTCACCAACCCCCGGTGGCACCGACGCCTGGGCTATCCAGATTGCCCGCAATGGGATCCCCACAGCCCTGGTTTCTCTTCCCCTGCGCTATATGCATACAGCGGTGGAAACCCTTTCCCTCAAGGATCTAAAGGAAACTGGTCGCCTTCTCGCTGCCTTTATCCAAAAGTTGGAGCCTGCTTTTGTGGAGGGATTGACGTGCTATTAAAAAAACTCTCGGAAGCCTTTGGCCCGCCGGGTCAGGAGGATGAGGTGCGCAGTATTATCCGGGAAAAAATTGCCCCCCATGTTGATAGAATCTGGACTGATACAATGGGAAACTTGTATGCAGAAAAAAAAGGCAGGCAGGATCATGGACCCCGCGTAATGCTGGCCGCCCATATGGATGAAGTTGCCCTCATGATAACCCGGATCGACAAGAAGGGATTTTTGTACTTTAAAACCCTGGGGGGAATAGACCAGCGGATCTTAGTCGCCAAACCGGTTGTGATTGGCCGCCAAAGGGTACCGGGGGTCATCGGCGCCAAGGCGGTCCATCTCCTGGAACCGGAAGAGAGAAAGAAGGCCTTTTCTGTCAAGGAGCTTTATATCGATATCGGGGCCAAAGATAAGGAGGAAGCAGAAAAGCTGGTATCGATAGGGGAGGGTGCCGTTTTTCATTCCCACTTCTGCCCTATAGGTGTAAACCGGGTCAGGGGCAAAGCCCTCGATGACAGGGCCGGATGTGCCGCCCTGGTTGAGCTCCTGCAATATGACTATCCGATTTCCCTAACTGCCGTCTTTACCGTACAGGAAGAAGTGGGCTTAAGGGGAGGCAGGATAGCAGCTTTCAGTCTGAAACCTGATCTGGCCCTGGTACTGGAAACAACTACGGCTGCCGATGTGCCCGAAATAAAATCCCATCAGATGGCAACCTGCCTCGGTAAGGGACCCGCCCTCACCATTATGGACCGGACCCTCATTGCCGATCAAGATCTTCTTATTGCTTTGGAGGAAATAGCCCAAAGTCTGGACAAACCCTACCAGTGGAAACAGACAGTCACAGGCGGTACAGATGGTGGAGCCATACATC
>DUVO01000150.1 GCA_012841005.1 Bacillota bacterium
CACTCTTGGCATCGGCCGGGTACTGGATGGGGGTAAATTCAAAAATATCCCTGTCGGAAGGAATAATCATCAAACCGCCGGGATGCTGTCCCGTGGTTCTTTTGATTCCTGTACAAGCCTTCACCAGGCGATCTATTTCCACACTGCGTCGTTTTATCCCCTTCTCGGTAAAATAGCCCTTGACAAACCCATAGGCGGTACGGTCAGCGACGGTGGAAATAGTGCCGGCTCTAAATACCTTGTCCGAACCGAATAGCTCCTCGGCATAATGATGGATAAACGGCTGGTAATCACCGGAAAAGTTCAAATCGATATCGGGCACCTTATCCCCTTCAAAGCCCATGAACACCTCGAAGGGAATATTATGACCATCCCGCAGCAGCCCACTCCCGCAATGGGGACATTCCTTGGCAGGGAGGTCAAAACCACAGCCAACACTACCATCGGTAATAAAGCTGCTATAATGACATTGCGGGCACCGGTAGTGGGGGGGCAGGGGATTAACCTCGGTGATTCCACACATGGTTGCCGTGAAGGAAGAACCAACAGAGCCCCGGGAACCGACAAGATAACCGTCGGACAAGGATTTATGGACTAATTTGTGGGCAATCAGGTATATGACGGCAAAGCCATTGCCAATAATAGCCGCCAGTTCCCTCTCCAGCCTCTCGGCAACGAGCTGAGGCAGTGGATCCCCATAGAGCTCTTGTGCCCTGGCAAAGGCCATGGAACGGATTTGCTCCTCGGCTCCCGGAATTTTTGGTGCATGGAGTCCATCGGGAACCGGCTTGACTTCACCAATGAGGGCAGCAATCCTCTGGGGGTTTTCCACTACCACCTCCCGGGCCGCAGCTTCACCCAGGTGGCTGAATTCCCCCAGCATTTCCCCGGTGGTCTTAAGATAAAGGGGGGGTTGGTGGTCGGCATCATCAAAACCCTGTGCCGCGAGGAGGATACGGCGGACCTGGGCATCTTCCAGTTCTAAAAAATGAACATCACCGGTGGCAACAACGGGAAGGCCTAATTTCTTCCCCAGGGCGTACAGTTCCCCATTCATGGTCAGGAGGCCTTCCCGGTTGATCTTGCCCTCCCTGATCAGGAAGGCATTATTGACCCAGGGCTGGATTTCAATATAATCATAGAACCTGGCGATTTTTGCCAACTCTTTCCCCCTGATACCCTGCAAGTAAGCCTGGACCAGTTCACCTGCCTCACAGGCAGAACCGACCAGAATGTTTTCCCGACAGGAAACTAAAGCCTCCCGGGGAATACGGGGCACACGATAAAAATGTTCCAGATGGGACAAGGATACTAAGCGATAAAGATCCTGCAATCCCTTTTGATTCTTGGCCAAAAGAATAATATGGAAGGCCTTCCCCCGTTCCTGTCCTTTATTTACCAGGTAACCCTCGACACCGTATAATACCTTAATCCCATGTCTCTTACCGAGGGTATAAGCTTCAGGAAAGGCCTGAATTACCCCATGGTCAGTAATAGCCACCGCCTTATGCCCCCACCGATTAAGGGTGGCAAATAATTCATCGAGGCGGACAGTAGCATCAAGGGCACTCATCTGGGTATGGAGATGCAGCTCTACCCTCTTCTCCCCTTCCATTTCCATCCGCCTCCTGGCCGGTACGAGGGTTATGTCCCTGGCCCATAAAACTGCCTCGCCCGAATACCGATCTTCTTCAAGAGAACCCTTCACCAACAGCCAGGCATCCCTTCGCTGGCAGGCTTGTTCTATAGTTTTTCCCTTATCGGAATGACAGAACATCTTAACAGCAACCGAATCAGTCCGGTCACTGATTACCAGGATGCAAAGCAACCTGTCCGCCTTTATTTTCCTGCACTCCCACTCAATTACTTCCCCGGCAACAACATAATCACCCATAGTATCTGTTATCTGCTCCAAGGGAAGTGGTTCGTCGGCGATGGGTTTTCCCAACAAAACCACCGGCAATTTTTCCTGTTCCCTGCCTCCCTCCCGCAGTAGATCAGCTAGGTACCTTCTGTCTTCCTCTTCCCTTTTTTCCTTAACCGCCAACCATTTGTCTTCCCATTCTAGATCGGCGGCTTTTAGTTTAACCAAAAGCTTTCTACCAAATAAACAAAAGAAAAAGTTCTCTATTTGCCTCAGTTTCTGTTGCAGCAATTCCACAAGAAAGGTGGACGGAACAGCAATGCAAATACAATCATTTCCTTCCATCTGATAAGAAATAGCATCCTCAAAGCCTTGCAGGAAGGGGAATTCATCCCTCAGGCCTTGACAGATCAGGGGCCACTGTTCCTTTATGCTTTCCTGCCAGGACCCCTGGACTTTGGGAACCATGACAGTCCTGAACTCTGCCTGGAAGGGAAAATGCTGGGCCAAAGCCTCTGCCAGGATTTTCAGCCACTGGCCCTTAAGGCCGGCGTCGGCAGTAAAATATAGGCAAACCTGATTCGTCCTGGCATATACCTCGACCCGCAGGAGGTTCTGGCGCAAAATTTCCTGTGCCTCCCGGGGGAGGGACAATGTCGCCAATAATCTAGAATAGGGAGTTTCCCCTTCCTTTCTAACCGGTGCCGTCATGTAATTCCTCCCTTGATCTTCATAAATCCTGAATGCTATAAACCCCCTCGACAGCCATTAATCTGGAGGTTATGTCAGCTTGAGCGCCATGAGGCGGGAGCTGTACGGCCATCTCCACCAAAACCGTCCCTTTATCGGGGACCTGTTTGAGTTCGACACTGCGGATATGTACATTCATCTGTCCCAGAACAGTTCCCAGTCTACCCAACTGACCGGGACGGTCCACGATCTCCACCAGAAAAGCATGGTAACGGGAACTGCCCAGAAGGGCTTTTTCCAGCCTTCCCAGGCCCACCAAAGTTAAAACAACCAAAACACTAGCCACAGCAGAGGCAAGATATAATCCCGAACCCACAGCCAAACCGATACCTGCCACCACCCATAGGGAAGCAGCCGTTGTCAATCCCCGTACGGAACTTCCTTCCCGCAAAATAGTACCTGCCCCTAAAAAACCAATGCCGCTGATTACCTGGGCGGCAATTCGCGCCGGATCACCACCGGTGACAGAAATGGAAACCTGCATGATTAAAGCTGCCCCCAGAGAGACAAGGGTGTGGGTGCGCAGCCCGGCAGGACGATTCAAGCTTTCCCGTTCCAAGCCAATAATGCCACCAAGAAGGGCAGCAAGAAGAAGGCGGCACAATACAATTAAGTGTTCCCCTGACAACACTTCATCACCCCACTCCCTCCACCCTTTCCCAATTGCCTGCCCTGGGGGGCATTTTACTCGGGCTGCTGGTATGGGTTGTTGCCGCAGCTTATCTCTTGAAAACCAAAGAACGGCAACCGGTCTCCCGGCAAAACGAGACCGATTGAAATAACAAAAAAAGGGAATAAAGGAGAAATAGCTTCAACCAATTTTGACACTCTTGACAATTTCCCAATACATTTTTAGCCGAGCACAAAAACCCCGGACAAAACCCAGCTTTTCTTCTTTCATCACATGGGTTAGATCAGGTAGGACTACCCCTTTTACCCTAATGCCACTGTTTTCCGCATATCTTGTCAAAGCAACCTCTACTCCGTACCGGGTTGCATCCATTTGATCTATTCCATTCAAAACACTTTTTTTAACCGCCCGCTGTCCCGATAAAAAGGGGGCAACCTTCTGGGCAAAATCTGTGGCCAACCTGCCGTTACCAAATATCCCCACTGTCATATCCGCCTGGTCGAAAAGAACCGGTTCCAAGAGGGCAGTGACGTGTTCCTCCTGTAAGCCGATGAGATCGGCATCTAAAAATAAGTAGATATCACCCTTTGAATAATCACAACCAATCTTCATTGCTCCCCCTTTTCCAATGTTTTGGGGAAGGGCGATGACAGTAACATCGTATTGCAAGGCTACGTCAACCGTGTCATCCTCTGAACCATCACTGACCACAATAACCTCATCAACCTGTGGTACCCGCTGCAATACATCCAGGACATTGCCAATGCGCATTCCCTCATTATACGCCGGGATAATAGCTGCTACTTTCATTGGGTTCCCCCCCAAACTAATGCCCTCCATGGCATAAAGGACATAAGGCACTCCCTTGTATATTATTCCCCAAAGAGGAGAATAATTCCTCCCCTAATCCGGGACCCCCTTTCCCATTTCCGCCTTGATCAGTTCCTGAACTGTTGTCACAACATTCTCGGTTTCTACCAGTATTACTTCACCGGTGCGCCGTTTTTTGATCTCTACCTTGCCTTCCTTGAGGGAGCGGGAACCTATTGTGATCCGCAGGGGAAAACCAATTAAGTCAGCATCATTAAATTTGACCCCTGCCCTTTCGTCCCGGTCATCCAGAACCACCTCGATCCCAAACCCTTGCATGGTATTATACAGCTTCTCAGCCAATTCCATCTGTTCCTTGATTCTGCTATTGACCGGAACCACCACAACCTGGTAAGGAGCTATAGGCATAGGCCAGATAATTCCCTTTTCATCATGGTTCTGTTCAATGGCAGCGGCCATGGTCCGGGGAATACCGATTCCATAACAACCCATAACAAAGGGTTTTTTATTGCCCTTTTCATCGAGGAAGGTCGCCCCCATGGCCTCACTGTACTTTGTCCCCAGTTTGAAAATATGGCCTACCTCAATTCCCCTGGTAGTCTTGAGTGCATTACCACAGCGGCTGCACCTATCGCCGGCCACCACTTTACGGATATCAGTAACCTCAGTAAGGACAAAATCCCGCCCCGGATTGACGTTTATCCAATGGGAATCTGCTCTGTTGGCGCCACAGACTCCGTTGACAATATAAGGTACTTCCCCATCGGCAATAATCCGTACCCCTTTCAGACCCACCGGACCGGCAAATCCCACCGGGGCACCGGTAATCTCCTGGACGGTATCGGCATCGGCCAGGGCCAGGTGCAGGCAGCCGAGATAATTCTGTAGCTTAATTTCATTTACTTCCCGGTCTCCCCGCAGTAAAACAGCCACCGGGTAGTATTCTTCTTTATCAATTGCCAGGTAAATCAAGGTCTTTATTAATCGTTTTGGATCTACAGTTAAAAAGGCAGCTACGTCGGATATAGAAGTAACACCAGGCGTGTCTACCAGTTCCAGTTCTCGCCGGGGCTCCGATGTACTATCTTCCAAATCCCCTGCGGCCACAGCCCTTTCTACATTGGCTGCATAATCACATTTGTCACAATAGGCAATTTCACTCTCACCCGTCTCCGCAATAACCACAAATTCATGGGAATCGCTGCCACCAATTGCACCTGAGTCTGCTTCCACCACCCGAAACTCAAGGTCACACCGGCGAAAGATCGCACTATAGGCATAATACATTTTCTGGTAACTAACGGCAAGCCCCTCTTCGTCCTTATCAAAGCTGTAGAGGTCTTTCATGGTAAATTCCCGCCCGCGGATCAGGCCAAAGCGAGGGCGGATCTCATCCCGGCATTTTGTTTGGATCTGGTAGAGGAGAAGGGGAAGTTGACGGTATGAACTCACTTCCCGCCGGACCAGATCGGTAATAACCTCCTCGTGGGTTGGTCCGAGACAATAATCACGCCCATGGCGGTCCTGCAACCGGAACAACTCCTTACCATAGACATCCCAGCGGCCGGACTCTTCCCACAGCTCAGCCGGTTGCAGGGTCGGCATTAAAAGCTCCTGCCCTCCCTGTTTATCCATTTCTTCCCTGACAATCCCTTCGATTTTCTGTAATACCCTTTGGGCCAGGGGTAGGTAAGAATATATCCCCGCTG
>DUVO01000120.1 GCA_012841005.1 Bacillota bacterium
CATAGCCAATCACAATGTTCTGGGCATAGTAGGGCTGTACCTCCATGAAATCCCCCTGGTCCACCACCCTCGTAATAATGTCGCGGACGTCATATGCACGGTTGGGTTCCGGTGGGACAATCTCCCCCAGGGCCACATCTGTGCGGCCGGGGTCATCCCCCGTATCCACCAGGGGGGGATCCTGTAAATTGTTTTCCGGTAAAAAGGACAGGAGACGCCGGATGGACTCCAGGCATTGTTCTTCATTTTGGGCAATGAAGTGGGCTACTCCACTGGTAGCATTATGAGTCATGGCACCTCCTAGTTCCTCGGGAGTAACATCCTCTCCCGTAACAGCCTTTATAACCTGGGGCCCGGTAATAAACATATAGCTTGTGCCTTCAACCATAAAGACAAAATCGGTAAGAGCCGGTGAATAAACGGCCCCCCCCGCACAAGGCCCCATAATTACCGATATCTGGGGAATTACGCCGGAAGCGAGGGTATTACGGTAAAAAATCTGGCCGTAACCACTGAGGGCATCGACCCCTTCCTGGATCCGTGCCCCCCCGGAATCATTAATACCAATAATGGGGGCCCCAGTCTTTACCGCCAGGTCCATGACCTTGCAGATCTTACGGGCATGCATTTCCCCCAGGGAGCCCCCGATAACGGTAAAATCCTGGGCATATACATATACAGTACGTCCATTAATGGTACCATAACCGGTGACTACCCCCTCACCCGGGGCTTCCACCTCTTCCATACCAAAATCAATACAGCGGTGCCGGACAAACACGTCCAGTTCAACAAAACTGTCGGGATCCAGGAGCTTTTCTATCCGCTCCCTTGCCGTCATCTTCCCAGCTTTATGCTGTTTTTCAACCTTTTCTTCTCCACCCCCGGCAGCAATCCTTTGTTTCCTGCTGGAAAGTTCCTCCAGGAATGACCCTGACATTTACTCATCCCCCTAACCCAATTGTTATTTCTAAGAAAACTAGTATAATTATACTATTCCCTTCACCACGAAACAAGTAGACCTAATCGCTTCGTTCACACAGCTCGAGCAATACACCGCCGCTGCTTTTGGGATGAAGAAAAGCTATCCTCGCCCCCCCTGCTCCCGGCCGCGGTGATTCGTCTATAAGTCTGATCCCAGCCGCCTTAGCCTCTTCCAGAGCCTTTTCCAGATTATCAACCCGGAAGGCGATATGATGTATACCTTCCCCCCTTTTCGCAATAAATTTCTCTACCGGACTATCGGCAGTAGTAGGCTCCAACAGTTCTACTTCGCTATCACCAACGGGGATAAAGGCCACCTTAACCCTTTGGTCAGGGACTTCTTCAACACCAGTTACTTCAAGCTGTAAAAAGTCCCGGTACAGCTTCACAGCTTCCTCGAGATTCTTAACGGCAATACCAATGTGATCAATCTTACTGACCTTCATTCTCTATGAACCTCCTTTCCCATTCCCGGTGAAGGTCTGCATAATCTCCCAGGCAGCTGCATAGGGGTCCTTCTCCCGGGCAGCAACCTCCGCCAATAGGGTTTCCAGTTTCCCCCCCACCGACCAAAAGTCCAGCAACTGGGTTATAATTCCTTCTTTCACAATGTTCATTATTTCAGCCCTATACCTTTCCCTGCGGCGAGCTTCCAGTTTGCTATTCTGGCAAAGATAATGTATGTGTTGTTCGATTCCCTCCACAACCGCATCAATACCCTTACCACTGGTGGCAACAGTAGAATACACGGGGGGCCGCCATTCAACCTCCTTACTGCTCAGATCCAGCATCATTTCCAGTTCTGCCACCACCCGGCCGGCATCCTGACGGTCTGCTTTGTTAACGACAAAAATATCAGCAATCTCTAAAATACCGGCCTTGATAGTCTGAATGTCATCACCCAAACCGGGAACCAGGACAACCAGGGTTGTATCGGCAGTTTTTACAATGTCAACTTCTGACTGGCCAACTCCCACCGTCTCTACGAAAATGTAGTCCTTCCCTGCTGCGTCTAATATTTTAATGACATTATGGGTGGCCTTGGCCAAGCCGCCCAAGCTCCCCCTGGTTCCCATACTGCGTATATAAACCCCGGGATCCGTTGCCAGATCCTGCATCCGGATCCTGTCGCCCAAAATAGCCCCTCCCGTGAAGGGACTGGTGGGATCAACGGCTATTATTCCCACTGTTTTCCCCAGTTGCCGCAGTCTTTTTGTCAACCGGCCTACCAGTGTACTTTTCCCCGATCCTGGTGGACCGGTGATTCCCACAACCAGAGCCTTCCCCGTATGGGGATAGAGGGCTTGTAATGCGGGAATAGCCTCCCTGGGACGATTCTCTACTATGGTAATAAGGCGGGCAATAGCCCGTTGATCCCCTGCCAGAATACCTTCAGCCAGAGTCACGTTTTCACCACCTGTCGTCTGCAAAGCGACTACCCTTGCCGTACATTTTCCTTGATATAATCAATTACCGCCTGGGTAGTGGTGCCAGGGGTAAATATCTCAGCAATACCCTCTTTCTTCAAAGCCGGTATATCATCTTCCGGGATAATACCCCCACCGATAACCAGAATATCGTTGGCTCCTCTCTCCCGCAGCAGCTCCATTACCCGGGGGAAAAGGTGGGTATGGGCCCCGGAGAGTATGCTCAGACCGATAACATCGACATCTTCCTGGATTCCGGTTCCCACGATTTGTTCCGGTGTTTGCCGTAATCCGGTATAAATTACTTCCATTCCCGCATCCCGTAGGGCCCGGGCCAATACCTTGGCCCCCCGGTCGTGGCCGTCGAGCCCTGGTTTGGCAATTAAAACGCGAATGGGTCTTTCCTTCATTAGTTTTGCGCCTCCTTCCTCCCCTAAAGCGGCACGTTGACATGGCCTCAAAATGGTCTGATTAGAATATTACCGAAGTCTCATATTCACCAAAGACTTCCCGGAGTACACCACAGATCTCACCAAGGGTAGCATAGACTTTCGCTGCTTCAATAATCGGTGGCAGCAGATTAGCATCGGATTGGGCCGTTTCCTTTAGACGCTTTAAGGCCAATTCCACAGCCCCCGGGTCTCTGGTAGCCCTGAGCCGGGACAATTTTTCCTTCTGATACCGGCCCACAGCTGGGTCTACCTTGAGGAGGTCCTTGGGGGCTTCTTCCGCCTCCAGCTGGTACTTGTTGACACCAACTACAATCCTCTTCCCAGATTCTACCGACTTTTGATATTCATAGGCACTTTCCTGGATTTCCCTCTGGATGAAGCCCTGTTCGATGGCCTTCACTGCACCACCCAGGGCATCGATCTTCTCGATGTACTCCATAGCCTTTTTCTCTATATGGGCAGTCAGATTTTCCACGTAATAGGAACCAGCCAGGGGATCAACGGTATTGGCTACCCCGCTCTCATGGGCAATAATCTGCTGTGTCCGCAGGGCAATCCGGACCGAGTCTTCACTGGGAAGGGCCAAAGCCTCATCTCGGGAATTGGTATGCAAGGACTGGGTACCACCCAATACCGCTGCCAAAGCCTGTAGTGTTACCCTGACTACATTATTATCGGGCTGCTGGGCAGTCAAAGCACAGCCGGCAGTCTGGGTATGGAACCTGAGCATGAAGGATTTGGGATTCTTGGCCCCAAAACGTTCTTTCATAATACGGGCCCACAACCTCCGGGCTGCCCGGAACTTTGCTACCTCTTCCAACAGATCCATATGGGCGTTGAAGAAGAAGGAAAGTCGTGGAGCAAATTTATCAATATCAAGCCCTGCTTTGACGGCCGCATCCACATAGGCAATCCCATCGGCCAGGGTAAAAGCAACCTCCTGCACTGCCGTACATCCCGCCTCGCGAATGTGGTAACCGCTGATACTGATGGTATTCCAATTGGGAAGGTTAGTCGAACAATAGGCGAAGGTATCTGTGATCAGGCGCATACTGGGTTGGGGAGGAAAGATGTATGTACCCCTGGCCACGTATTCCTTCAGAATATCATTCTGAATCGTCCCCGCCAGTTTCCCTGGAGCTACCCCCTGCTTTTCCGCAACAGCAATATACATTGCCAACAGGACTGCCGCCGGTGCATTTATGGTCATGGAAGTACTTACCTTGTCCAGGGGGATTCCGGCAAAAAGAGTTTCCATATCCTCCAGAGAATCGATGGCGACGCCAACCTTTCCCACCTCCCCTTCTGCCAGGGAATGGTCAGAATCCAGGCCGATCTGAGTAGGCAGGTCAAAGGCAACACTTAAACCAGTCTGGCCTTGTTCTAAAAGGTATTTGTACCGCTTGTTTGATTCCTCGGCAGTTCCAAACCCCGCATACTGGCGCATCGTCCAGAAGCGGCCCCGGTACATGGTGGGCTGAATGCCCCGGGTGTAGGGATACTCCCCGGGCATTCCCAGATCCCTTTCGTAGCCCAGATCGGCTACATCGGCGGGGGTATAAACCCGTTCGACCGGTAGGTCCGAAAGGGTCCCGAATTCCTGGCTCCGCTCAGGAAAACGATCTAAAACCTTTTTTAAAGTAGTTTCTTCCCACTTACGTTTTTTCTCCCTGATACTGTCCACCTGCTCCTTGGCAAACATCTCCCCTGGTATCCTCCCTTCTGCAGCTACTTCTCTAGCTGCTTGCGCCCCAGCTGGAAACCGATAGCAAGAGCCTGCCGGTTGAGTTCCTCGGTTCCCCCGGGCACCCTGCTCAACACTGCTTCCTCCAAGGTCCCTTGACCAACAGCTCCCGTTATCTCTACCGTTGCTCCCAGGGCAACAATATTGGCTACAATAACCTTACCCAATTTTTCCCGGGCCAATTCCGTAATGGGCAGGGAATAAACCCGGGCCCGGGTCTCAGGTACCTTCTTTACATAGTAGGAGTCGATAATAAGGATACCATCATCCCGAAGGGATTCCAGATATTTATCACAGGCTTCCTGACTCATAGCCAGCAAAACAGACGGTTCCTTAACCTTGGGATAATCTATAGCGGTATCACTTATAATAACCTCCGCCTTGCTGGCACCTCCCCTGGCCTCTGGCCCGTAGGACTGGCTTTGCACCGCCTGTTTTCCCTCTCTGATCGCTGCATCGGCCAGGATTATTCCCGCAGTGATCAGACCCTGTCCCCCAAATCCGCTCAAGCGAATCTCTAATTGAGCCATGCCATCACTCCCTTTCCATCCTGTCGATAATCCGCTGGTATTCCTCAACATACTCTGGTCTTTGCGTACAGTGGAGCTCACCGATCACAAATTTGCCCTCCATTTTTTCCGGAGGCAGTTTGGCCGCCGCCTTGACCGGAACCCCATGTTCCTTCTGCCAATTAAGCATGTCGATGGCACTTCCCAACTTGTTCTTACGGCCGTAGTAAGTGGGGCATTGGGTCACGACCTCGATAAAGGAAAATCCCTTACGCTCAATTCCCTTGGCTATCAAATCAATAAGCATCTGCGTATGGTAGGCAGTGCCTCTGGCCACATAAGTTGCACCTGCTGCTATCACCAGTTGGCATAGATCGAAGGGATGGTCCACATTCCCGTAGGGGGCTGTAGTGGCAAACCGCTTATGGGGTGTCAGGGGGGAATACTGCCCGCTGGTCATCCCGTAAATACTATTGTTAAATACCACGGTGGTCAAATTTATATTACGCCGGGCGGCATGGATCAGATGATTCCCGCCGATAGCGGCACAATCCCCATCACCGGATAAAACTATTACATTGAGCTCAGGGCGGGCTAATTTCACGCCTGTGGCAAAGGCCAAAGCCCGTCCGTGGGTTGTGTGCAGGGTGTCAAATTTCATATATCCCGGTGCCCTGCTGGAACAACCGATTCCTGATACTATTGTCGTCTTATCGGGCTCCAAATTCTGGCGCTGTATCGCCCGGAGTACCGAACCCAGGATAATGCCGTGCCCGCACCCGGGACACCAGATATGGGGCAATTTTTCCATTCTTGTATATCGGTCCAATAATTCCTTCACCGCCATCTTACTTCACCTCCTGGATCTTGGCCAATATTTCATCAGGGGTGATAAGCTCGGCATCGATTCGGTTCAATCTGTAAACAACAGCCTTACCACAAGCGCATCTCTCAACTTCCAATGCAACCTGACCCAAATTCATTTCCGGAACAACGATAGCTCTAACCTTTCCGGCCAGATCCTTGATGGCTTTTTCCGGGAAAGGCCAGATGGAAATGGGTCGGACCAGCCCCACTTTGATGCCTTGTTCCCGCCCCAAATTAACTGCCCTTTTGGCAGACCGGGCCACGGAGCCACAAGCAACCACCGCGATCTCGGCGTCTTCTGTCAAATACTCTTCTACCATTGGGACAAAATGGTTCTTAACCTTGTTTGTCAAGCGGCGAACAAGATAATCTCCATCACTTCCCCGGCCCCGGGGAAATCCTGTTTCATCATGTACCAACCCGGTCACATGAAAACGATAGCCATCACCGAAATTAGCCATGGGCGGCACTCCATCTGGCTCAGCTCTATAGGGAAGATATTCTTCCGGCGGGGCAGTCGGTTTTTTCCTCTTTTTGATCATAATTTCTTCCTTCCGGGGAGGTACTATACCTTCCCGCATATGACCGACTACTTCATCTAAGAGCAGAATTACCGGTGTTCTAAATTTTTCGGCCAGATTGAACGCCTCTATAGTCAGGGTCAAACTTTCCTGCACCGAAGCAGGCATGAGGGCTATCATGGGATGATCGCCGTGGGTTCCCCAACGGGCTTGCATGATATCTCCCTGGGCTGGGGAAGTCGGTAATCCCGTACTGGGTCCATAACGTTGGACATTGACAACCACACAAGGGACTTCCGCCATGGCGGCAAAACCAATATTCTCCTGCTTTAGGGAAAAACCGGGACCACTGGTGGCCGTCATGGCTTTGGCGCCTGCCAGGGAAGCACCTACAACTGCTGCCATACTGGCAATTTCATCTTCCATCTGAATAAACTTGCCTCCATGCCGGGGCAAGCGTTCTGCCAATCCCTCGGCAATTTCCGTTGAGGGGGTTATGGGATATCCGGCAAAGAAATTGATGCCTGCCAAAAGAGCACCTTCAACACAGGCTTCATTTCCCGACATCAGAACCGCTTGGCGTTCATTTTCTCCCATCAGAGCCACCTCCCACGTTTATGGCCAAATCGGGGCAGCGCAATTCACACAGCATGCATTCGATACAATCCTCCGGGCGGGCAACCTTCGGCTTGTTATCGGGCAATGGATCGAATACCTTCTTAGGACAAAAAGCAATACAAATCCCACACCCCTTGCACCAATCCGTATTGACGTCAATCCGCACCTTCTTACCAGTTCCCAAGTTGCTTTCACCTCCAGGTTTGCTTGCATTCCAGCTTACAGGGTGGAAGGGGTTATTACTGCAGTTCAAGAATGGCTGATTTGACAATATTAATAGAGCCGAGATCTGGACGATATTTTAGTTCAATAACCGGCTTCCTCTCTCCTACGATGGGAAGAACCTCTTCCAAACGATCAGAAGACACGACCACTATGTCTACTTTTTCCAGAAAACTTTGCAATTCATCGACAGCCGTGGTTTGGGTTACAGATAACTGGTAGTTACCAATACCAACACAATCCGACAGTTCAAGAAAATTTTTGGCAAAGGACTCCGAGCGGCAAACCAAACCAACTTTTTGCTCTCCGGAAATGCGTGCTAATTCGACAATGGTTTCCGGCTCAAGGTTTAAGGCAATACCTATGATGGGTTTATTCAGGTGGGATAGCAATTGCTTTACCTCATTCAAATAGAAAAAAGTAGTAATAATCAGGTCAATATCGGCAAAGTTTTTCATTACCGAACTTTTATTCTCATGGAGTTGGGAAAGTAGCACCGGTTTAATGGTAACTCCTGCTCGGGGTTCCAATTCCCGGACAAAATACTGGCAGTATTCCTCGGTACTGGCGACAAAGGCCAGGCGCACCAAGCGAAGAAATTCCTTCTTTTCCTGGACCCGCTCCAAGGCAATAACCAAAAACTCGTCGAGCCGGAAGGATAGTTGGGTCGCCTCTTCTATGGCCAGGTCAATAACTTTCAGGAGTTTGGCCTTCTTGTCCTGTCCTGTCCACAGATCAGTCTTATCAGCAACAAAGGTTCCCCTACCCTGTTGGGATATAAGGACACCCTCTAATTCCAATTCTTTATAGGCACTGCTGACCGTATTGCGGCTGATCCCCAGTTCATCGGCCAGTTCCCGTTCTGTGGGCAACTTCTGGCCAGAGGGCCATTGTCCCAATTGGATCCGCTTCTGGATCTGGTTCTTCAGTTGGACATAGAGGGGAATCCCACTTTTATGTTTCAGGTTTATCCCTGTCCTATTCTCTTTCACAGCACTTCCTCCAGAACTGAACAATTCTTTCTGTTTCATAGGTAGTTCTTAGAGGCACCGACGGCACGAAATTGGATAGGAAGTCAGGGCGTTGAACCCTGGAAAGGGTTCAACACCCCAATTTATTATTCTAGATCCATCCCTTGGCCTTCATAGCCCGTGCTACCTTATCGATTGCTACCATATAGGCAGCCGTACGCATATCTACATTATGCTTTTTATGCATTGCGTATAGATCATCGAAGGCCTTGTTCATAACGATCTCTAATTTCTCGTTGATTTCCTCTTCTGTCCAGTAGTAGTTTTGGAGGTTTTGCACCCACTCAAAGTAAGAAACCGTAACCCCTCCGGTATTGGCCAGCACATCGGGCACCAGTTTAATGCCCCGTTCTTTCAAGATTTCGTCGCCGGCGGTTGTGGTTGGCCCATTGGCCCCTTCAACAACATATTTTGCCTTGATGCGAGGCGCATTTTCTTCGGTAATCTGGTTTTCCAAGGCACAGGGGAAGATAACGTCGGCGTCAACCTCAAGAGAATACCTCGTATCGGCAAAGACTTCCTTTTCTCCCGGAGCATCCTTCAGATTATCCGGGTTCTTTTCCGCATACCTGGCCAGTGCAGGAACATCTAAACCTTTACTATTGTATATGGTCCCAGAAATATCACTTATGGCCACAACCTTGCAGCCTAACTCGTGGAGATGAAGGGCTGCACTGCGTCCTACATTGCCGAACCCTTGGACGGCAACCCGTACCTCCTTGGGATCAAAACCTTCCGCCTCGGCAAACCGCTTGAAGGTCAACATTATTCCCCGCCCTGTGGCAGGACCCCGACCCAGGGAACCACCGGCAATAATAGGTTTTCCGGTAATTACACCCGGTGCGTGGTAGCCGACCTGCTTGCAGTATTCATCGACCATCCAGCCCATGATCTTAGGATTAGTACCCATGTCTGGCGCAGGAATATCTTTGAGGGGGCCGATGTAAGGAGCAATGGCCCGGATATAGCCCCGGCTGACCCGCTCTAATTCCCCTTCCGATAGTTCCCGCGTACCAATGACAACGCCGCCTTTTCCGCCACCATAGGGTAAGTTGGCAATGGCACACTTGAAGGTCATCCAGGCGGATAATGCTTTAACTTCGTCAGGGTAGACACCCGGGAAGAACCGCACTCCCCCTTTTGCCGGTCCTAGAGCATCATTATGCTGGGAACGGTAACCTTTGACCATTCTAATTGACCCATCGTCCATCTTGACCGGAAAGGTAACTTCGTAAAACCGTAGAGGCTCCTTTAAGATTTCGTATACTGCCGGTTCCATTTCCAGGGCATTGCAAACCTTTTTAATATGTTCTTGGACGCCAGTTAAAACATTATTCTTTTCCTCTCCCATAAAAAACGTGCCCTCCTTTTAACCTCTTTTGTCCTACCTGCATACACCTCTAAATTATGCTCCTGTACTATCTCCCCCTTTCTGCGCCACGGGAAACCACAGTAATAATAGTAGTTTCGTGATAATACCAGCACCGTTAGTTGAGAAGTGCTACCAATTGGAACAAAATATCTCTATCAAAATCTGACTGACTGGCAAACCGTTCTACTGTACTCCCGTTGTATATTTTTCCCAGAGCTTATTTAGGGCCAAAAAGGATCAATGGTTTGGTTAATGGTTCTTCTATATTATTGCTATTCGGTTCCCTTTCCCAAAATCCTCCCAGTTCAACACAAAAAAAATATAACACAATTCATTTTTCGATTGTCAACCCCAGGACTTTTTTTGATGGGCTATTGGCGCACCGGGAGCCTCACCAGCAGCTTATTGAGCTATTAAACCTGTATGGGGGACAAATATGTCCTCATAAATCATTTTTATTGTATATCTATTTCCGGGGGGGAGAACACCAGCTTAGAATCATAGTCGTATATTTCTAAAGAAACTAATAAACTATCATCGGATCCAATACTGGTCCCATGAAGCTCGAGTCGCCGCAAGCGCAGTTCCTTTTTATCAATCCACAGGTGACAGGTAAAATCCTGCCAAAAAACCTGCCACAGGGGATTGGTTACACCCGCAAACTTGCCTTCCACCAGATAGCATCTCTGCCCGGCAAAATCCCTTTCCTCCACCAACTCTGCCGAATGCAGGCGCCGCAAATCGGAAAGGGGGCTCTCGGAAAACAACACCGTTTCCCGGAGCAGGGAAGGTCCTTGACCTCCTTGAAAGCGTATCCAGGAATCCTGGGGATCACGTATTATGAATTCATTGCCGATTATGTAAGCTTCCAAGGGATTGGCCAGGGTCTCACCCTTAATATAAAAGCGATCCGGGGCATTCCAGATTCCTTCGATTTCTGTCAAGACAGTCTCTTTTCCATCAATATGACTAACCGCTCGCAGGTTATATCTGTAGCTGTAGGCAGCATCAAGGTTGTCCAATCCCTTCTGGACGATCTCCTGGGCACTGAGGGGAGGATGTTGGGATTGATAAACTAACCTCCCCCCAAAGTACAGCAGCAGTACCAGCACCAATACAATTCGGCGTCCCAGGCAGTGATCCAGGAAAACAATCTGCATCGGATTTCCCCCTCCCTTATTACCTTTCCCATTAATTCTAAGCATAGGGTGGGGGCTTTAGAACTCCGGAGCCAACTTTCCGGCCAGGGCTTGTCCTTCTAAACCGGTAGACGCCAGTGAAATAATGGGGATTTTTTAGTTTGCTACGTTTCCCTGCCCTAACTTTACCTTCATGAACATAGATTAAAGGAACTTCTTTATTCTTGCCATCTTGGCAGGGTACATG
>DUVO01000082.1 GCA_012841005.1 Bacillota bacterium
CCCCGCTGTCCTGCGGAACCGTCGCTAGTGCCCTTAGCCGCTCGTCGAAATGTGGCTTCGCCAGAAAGGCTGCCGACCATTGCCAGAAATACACCCATAACTTCGCCACTGTCACTGTTCTAAACCTGCGCTCTTTTTATCCTGTGTCTCAATGCTGTTTTCGGGTACATCCGGCACCCGGTACCCGATTACTGACTGCTTATTGCCGACAACGGTAATGCCCTTCGCCTCCGGTTTTAGACAAGCGCTCCACGGGGAGAACGGAGAGCGAAGCCGGAAGTGTTTGGATAATTAATTTTCACCTCTTGCTGGTGCAAGATGCCTTCCTTGGCATTTACCATTTGGAAAGAATGGCATACCAAAGGGGCCGGCCATTTACCGACAGATAGTCTCGTATTGACGAAAACATATTAGGAGTGAAGCCAGTGAGCAAAATTAGGATCCTGTCCATCTTTGGGACCAGGCCCGAGGCAATAAAAATGGCTCCCCTGGTACTGGAACTAAAGAAAAACAAATGGTTCAGCAGCCGGGTGGCGGTAACCGGTCAACACCGGGAGATGCTGGACCAGGTTCTGGAACAATTCGATATCACCCCCGATTATGATCTGGACATAATGCGCCAGGGGCAGACCCTCTTTGATACTACCATTCGGGTGCTCCGGGGGCTGGAAGATGTCCTGGGCAGGGAACGGCCCCATATGGTTTTGGTCCATGGCGATACAACTACTACCTTTGCCGCCGCCCTGGCTGCTTTTTATTACCGGATACCGGTAGGCCATGTGGAAGCCGGACTCCGTAGTTTTGCCCGGTATTTTCCTTTTCCCGAGGAGATTAACCGGCGCCTGGCCGGTGTCCTGGCCGAAATCCACTTTGCTCCGACTAATAATGCCCGGGAAAATCTGCTCCGGGAGGGGATCGATCCCCGGCATGTGTTTGTGACCGGGAACACGGCCATCGATGCCCTGTTAATGACTGTCCAACCCGACTATGTTTTTGCCGAACCGTCCCTGAAGGAACTGGACTTTGCCAAATACCAGGTCATTGTCGTGGAAACCCACCGGCGGGAGAACTGGGGTGCTCCCATGGCTGCAATTTGTGAAGGAATTCGTACCGTTGTCCGCAAGCACCAGGATGTTATTGTGGTTTTTCCCGTCCATCCCAATCCTGCCGTCAGGACCGTTGTGTATAGAGAATTGCAGGGGGAACCCCGGGTATTGCTCCTTTCTCCCCTGGCTTATTCCGATTTTGCCAATTTAATGAGCCGTGCTTATCTTATTTTGAGCGACTCCGGGGGGGTCCAGGAGGAAGCACCTTCCCTGGGGAAACCGGTGCTGGTCCTCCGGGATGTGACCGAACGGCCGGAGGCGGTTGCCGCGGGTACAGTAGCCGTCATTGGTACCACGGCAGAGGCGGTAGAGTCCGCCCTCGACCGGTTGCTGGTGAAACAGGAGGCATACGACGCCATGGCCCTGGCCCTCAATCCTTACGGGGATGGGCAGGCTGCCCGGCGGATAGCGGCGGGGCTGGAGTATTATTTTGATTTACACCGGGAAAGACCCGAGGAGTTTGGCCGGGGCTGAGGATGGTGATGGTTATATGAAACCTGACAGGAGGCTGCGGCTTTTGAGCCTGGCCAGTTCCTTCACGTTTATTATGGCCGGGTCCATTGCCGCCGGTTATTTGCTCGGGCAGTACCTGGACCGGCGGACAGGGGGCGAGGGACTCCTTACGGTTCTTTTTATTTTTTTGGGCATACTGGCAGGTTTCTATAATTTATATCGTATTGCGGGGAAAAAAGAAAAGGGGGATTGACAGGAGGGGTGTGCTGCCTCCTTTGCCCCAGGCTGCACCACCCTTGGGCTTATTTCCTCGGGGTACTCGGAATGCCACCCCCTTTGTAGCCGGCTCCGCTTTTTGTTACATTGTTGCTGGCCGGTCAAGGGAAAAGGAAAAATAACGATAGGTACAGGCTGTTGCCGGGACGCCAACAGCCTGTTTTTCTGATATAATACTAATTATTACGAAGGGAGATTGACCAGAATGGGCTTAACCTCAGGGCTGGCCATAAGGGAAAAAAGCAGAGCAAAGGCAATAGCCTTTGCTTTAGCCATGGGCGCCCTTTTTATGTACGCAGATCGTACAGTTTTATACCCTATGTTAAAGGTGATTGCCGACGATTTTAACCTATCGGGTACTGCTACCGGGTTCATCACCAGCACTTACTTCTCCCTTTATGTGGCCATGCAGGTACCGGCAGGTTTGCTGGGAGATAGACTGGGATTAAGGAGAGTGCTAATAAATTTTTATCTCTTAGGTGCGGTAGCGCTACTTTTGTTGGGTCTCAGCGCCAATAGCTATATTTTGCTCATTGTTTTAGTGGGATTACACGGAATTGGCATGGGGGCCTATTATCCCACGTCTTATGGCATTAACATCGGTACAGTACCTAAGGAGAGCAGGGGTTTGGCTTCGGCGATAATTAACTCTGGCATGTCCATTGGGACGGCGCTGGGTTTGGTATTCTCTGGACCTATCTACAGCCAAACAGGAAGCTGGCGCTTACCTTTTTTGCTGCTCGCCGTTCCTACTCTTTTTGTCCCGTTTTTGTTTCGCCGGTATTTGCCCGAGCCCGGGAACAGCGCTAAAACCCAACCTGGGGGTATTAGCCAGGGGATAAATCTGAAGAAAATCTTGGCCGATAAGGATCTGTGGGCCCTTAACCTGGCAGCCTTTTGTGCCGGTTATGGTTTTTGGGTGGCTCTGACCTGGGGACCGAGCTTTTTTGCCGGCGAACGTTCCCTGGAGCTTACCGCTGCCGGTGTACTTACGGCACTGCCGGCTTTGTCGGCAATTCCTTCCGCCCTGTTGGTGGGTCGCCTGTCGGATCAATTAGGACGGCGGCAACTGGCCCTTATATTGTATCCTCTTCAGGCGATTACCATTTTTCTTTTAGCTTATGTAAAGTCCTTTCCCGTCTTAACAGGAGCTCTGGTCTTTTATGGCATCGTAGGGCGTACGGTATCCGACACGGTGATTGTTTCCTGGTTTGGTGATTATGTGTCGAGAAAAAGTCCCAATGCTTTAGGGGCGGCAGTGGGCATATTTAATCTAGTTGGCATGTCCTCAGCGGTGATTGCTCCTTTAATAAGTGGGATGGTCAAAGATCTAACCGGTAGCCTGGTCGGGGCATTTTACATTGGTGCGTTAATTGTGCTGGCAGGTATGCTCTGCACTGGCATGGCTAAAGAAGCATAATGGGTCACCGGGTAGGAACAAAGGGGTGATAACAATTGGAAATTTTTGCTGTTAAGGAATTCCTGGCTCTAGACGCTCCTTTGCCGAAGGCTGTCAACCCCTGGGAAGAACCCAGGCGTCCTTTTTAGTATTTTCCCAAGAATTCTAAAGTAACTATTACAATTATTTCCGTTGTCAACTTGCCCTATTTGGCGTAATATTGAACCTGGATTGAAAAATTGCCATCTATCATACCTCTGTCCCTTTTTTCGTGTTTATCTTCTGATTTCTGGCCAAAAAACCAACAATTACAACACATATTTGGGAAAAATATGGAAACAGTAAACAATAGGAGATGAAATCCGACCAGGTCCAGGGTGGCGGGGTAAAAAGGTAAATTAGCCAGTGCCAAAACATGGTAGGGTTAGGGTGGGACCGCTGGCAGTTTAAACGCGTATGCTAAAAAAGAATCAGATATTACCTTTCCTAGGTTTTACATGCCCAGGGGTAGTGGCAGTTTTGAGGAGGCAGGATAAATTGGGAAGATTTGTACTTGAAGGTGGTATTCCTCTCCGGGGAACGGTAAGGATTAGTGGTGCCAAGAATGCAGTATTGCCCATCCTGGCGGCCTCATTATTAGCCGGAGACAAGTGTACTATTAAGGGTATGCCGGAGTTGGACGATGTTCGAACTATTTGCCTGGTACTGGATGCACTGGGGGCGCAACTGGAAAAAAATGATAGCACAAGGGTCACCGTTCATTCCGGGGCCCTGGTATCTTGTGAACCACCTTATGAACTGGTCCGGAAAATGCGTGCTTCCTTTCTCGTTATGGGTCCCCTTCTGGCCCGTATGGGAAAGGCGAAGGTCTCCCTTCCGGGAGGGTGCGCCATCGGCACCAGGCCCGTTGACCTGCACTTGAAGGGATTTGAGGCCCTGGGGGCCAAGATCAGCACCGGTCACGGGACAGTGCAGGCCGAGGCCAAACGCCTGAAGGGAGGGCGCATATACCTGGATTTTCCCAGTGTCGGAGCGACGGAGAATATCATGATGGCTGCCACCCTGGCCCAGGGTGAGACCCTGATTGAAAATGCCGCAGAGGAGCCGGAAGTTGTTGACCTGGCCAATTTTCTCAACGCGATGGGGGCCCGGATAAAGGGGGCCGGGACGAAAATTGTCAAGATCACCGGTGTCAAGGATCTGCACGGCACCACGTATACGGTGATTCCGGACCGGATTGAAGCGGGGACCTATATGATAGCCGCCGCCATCACCCGGGGAGATCTTCTCCTGCAGAATGTAATCATAGAACATCTTAAACCCCTTATTGCCAAACTCCAGGAAATGGGAGTCAAGGTGAAGGACGAGGAAGAAGGCCTGCGGGTGCGGATGGGCCGGCGTCCCCGTGCTGTTGATGTCAAAACACTGCCCTACCCTGGCTTTCCCACCGATATGCAGCCCCAGATCATGGCTCTCCTGTCCCTGGCGCGGGGAACCAGTATTATCATCGAAACGGTTTTTGAGAACCGGTTCATGCATGTGGCGGAACTGAAAAGAATGGGGGCCAATATCCGCATTGAAGGGCGGAGTGCCGTTGTGGAAGGGGTGCCGAGGCTTACCGCAGCACCTGTGCGGGCAACGGATTTAAGGGCGGGGGCGGCCCTGATTCTGGGCGGATTGGCCACGGAGGGTATAACGGAGGTTAATGGCATTGAGCATGTAGATCGGGGATACGTTGCCCTGGAGAAAAAACTGGCGGCTGCCGGGGCCCGGATTAAGCGGGTAGGAACGGCCGAAGGACCGATCATTTAAGTAATCCCCGGTCCCAAATAACCGGGTGCAGGAGTTAGCTAATAAAAGGACGAGAAGCCAACTCGCCCAGGGAAAAAGAGGCGGCCTTCGTTTAATGGAAAAACTTGGCGAATTCTATCCCTTGACCTGGCCTGTTCTGGTTGATATAATATTGCGCAAATACTTGAACAGGCGAGGAAAGGGACCAGTAGGGTGGAGGTAGGTCTGCAGAGAACCGCCGGCTGGTGCAAGGCGGGACCGTATGCCCCCGAAACTCACCCTGAAGCTTTCAACCGAAACCGATTGGGAATAGGCTTGAACGGTACTCCCCCGTTACAGGGAGGGGATGATTTATATCATCCAGCCGAGGGGGACCTTTGCCTGGTCCAATTAGAGTGGTAACGCGGAAGAGAAGCCTTTCGTCTCTAAAGAGAGAGGAAGGGCTTTAATTATTTCCAAAAGGCAGGTGAAACCAAATGCCGGAAAAGGATTCGCTGACGGAAATGGCTCTCTTCACCCTGGAACAGCAGGGGCAGGACGGGCAGAGGGAAGTTGCCCAGCGGCTGTCTGCCCTGGAATCCGCCGTTCGTTCCCTGGGGAAAAACGGCTTTGCCGGTAGTGATGATTACGATTTCTATCTCTGAAGCTTCTTCCCCGTACAGGCGGGGACTTTTTTTATTTCCGGGAAAAAGGGGCGGCCCTTTCGGGTGGGAGGGGCTGTATAGGAACAGAAAAAAATGAGGCAAAAGGAGTGTTAATAGGTTTTCTGGCATTATGTTCTAAGTTTGTCCCCTCCCGCATATAGTTAGAGGGAACGGGGGGAGGGGTTAAGATGCGGCCTTTGCTTTTGGGAACCTTTGCTTTTCTTATGTTTACAATAATTGTCCTGCCGTCTCTAATTGTCAGGGGGCTTGAACTAGCCGGCCCGGTACCGGAGCCCCCGCGGGAGGAGGCTGCCGGCCTTACCCTGGGGGTTTTTCAGGAACAGACAGGAGAAATAGTTGAGATGCCCCTGGAAGATTATATCCTGGGAGTTGTGGCGGCGGAAATGCCGGCAGAGTTCGAAGAGGAAGCCCTCAAGGCCCAGGCAGTGGCTGTACGCACCTTTGCCCTGCGGCGGTTGAAGGCCTATGGCGGGCAGGGATGTGAAAAGCATCCGGGGGCCGATGTCTGCACTGATCCGGCCCACTGCCAGGGGTGGCTGTCCCGGGAGGAGCAGCAGCAGAAATGGGGTCTGGTAAATTATCCCCGGTTCCAGGAAAAACTGGCCCGGGCGGTCAACTTAACCAGCGGATTGGTCATCACCTATGACCACGAACTCATTGATGCGGCCTATCATTCTACCTGTGCCGGCCATACCGAGGATGCCAGCCTGGTCTGGGGACAGGAGGTGCCCTATCTGGTAGGTGTTCCCTGCCCCTATGACTCTGATTCGCCCCGCTACACGGACGAAGTTTCCTATCCCCTGGTCGAGGTAGCTGCCCGTTTGGAAACCCAGGTGGCGGTGCCGGCGGCAGGGGGCGTGGGGATTGCTGTGGACATGGCGGTTCTGGAAGAGAGCGAAACGGGCCGTATTCTGAAGCTGCAGGCGGGGGAAAAGACCTATACCGGCAGGGAGGTCAGGGAAAGGCTCGATCTTAGGTCCACTAAATTCCGGTGGGAGCTGGAGGGGGAAAATTTGGTTTTTACCACCCTTGGTTATGGCCACGGGGTGGGCTTATGCCAGTATGGTGCCAATGGCATGGCCAAAGAGGGGCGGTCTTTTCGGGAAATCCTCCAGTATTACTACAGGGGTGTTGCGATTGAGGCTTTACCCGGGACGTAGCAACACATACAGAAAATTATAAAAAGTATCCCCGGACAAGCAGGAATTTATAATCAGCTGTCGAAAAAGTCGAAATAAAAGAATAATTACAAACCGTCCCCCTTTATACCCGCGCGGAAGTTAGAGCGGACTAATTTTTTCCCACAATTGCAGCAATTCCTGCAAAACCATATAGCTAATGCTGCAGGATTTGCATATGTAGAGGAGGGCAAAGACCTGGTGACAGTTTCTGAGGATTTGCTTCAACGGATAAAGGCAAAGTATGGCGATTTGAGTACGGCCCAGAAGAGTATTGCCCAGTATCTATTGGACAACTATGAAAAGGCTGCCTTTCTCACGGCCGGCCAGTTGGGGACGCTGGTCGGTGTCAGTGAATCAACGGTGGTGCGTTTTGCCAATACCCTCGGGTACGGGGGTTATCCCCACCTGCAAAAGGAAATGCAGGAACATCTCAAAAGGGAGTTGACCACGGTATCGCGCCTGCAGCAGTCCCCGGGAAAGCTTAAAGGTCCTTCCCTTGTCCATCAAATTTTGGAGAATGATATCAAAAACCTGCGCCGGACCATGGAGGAAATATCCCCTGAGGTTTTCGACAGGGTGGTGGAGGAAATCGGGAAAGCACCGAACATTTTCATTATCGGGAATCGCAGTGCCCACTGCCTGGCTCTGTTTTTGGCCATGTATCTGGAACTTTTGGGTAAACGGGTGAAGGCTGTACCCACGGGGGTCACCAGTATATTTGAGCAGCTGACCATTGTACAGACTGAAGACCTGGTAATTGGGATCAGCTTTCCCCGCTATACCAGTAAATCCGTTGAAGGGTTCGAATATGCGGCCAGGCGGGGGGCCCGTACCGTGGCCATTACCGACAGCGTTATTTCGCCCCTGGCTCAACTGGCCGATCTAACCCTTATTGCCAAAAGTGACTTGAATTCTTTTATTGAAGCCTTTGCCGCTCCCTTGAGTTTGATCACTGCCCTGGCTACGGCCGTGGGCATGCGGGAGAGGGAGAATGTTTTGCGTTCCCTGGAGCACCTGGAGGAGATCTGGGACAACTACCGGATCTTCTATCACGGATTGGAAAGGGGGTGGCAGGAACCGATTGAAAAGTAAAAAGAGAACCGCGTGGGGGCGCGGTCCGGCAGTGGTAATAGTGAAGCATATACTACCACTGTACCTATTTTACCGGAAAAAGCCTTGTATGTAAAGGAATCTGGAGGTGTGTCTTTATGAGCAAGACGGAAGCGGAAAAAAGAGCCATCGCCCTGGAAAGGGCCAAGGAATTAAGGGGGAAAATTGAGCCTTTCCTCGAGGCCCAAAAGGATATTGAAACGGGGTTTAAACTGGCCGACAAATTTGCCGCCCGCAAGGAGAAGCTGAAGGAGATTTTCCGTGCCACCGAAGAACAGTGGAACGACTGGCACTGGCAAGTTGCCAACCGGATCACTGATCTTGAGACCCTCTGCAAGGTTATCAACCTTACGGAGGAAGAGAAAGCGGCCGTAGAAAGGGTGGGTTCCACCTACCGCTGGGCTATATCCCCCTATTATGCCAGCCTGATGGATGAGGATAATCCCCGCTGTCCCATCCGGATGCAGG
>DUVO01000143.1 GCA_012841005.1 Bacillota bacterium
ATTAGTTAGTTGGGATCAACGGTGGTCAAGTACCTGAATTCTCCGTTTTCGACCTTGAGGATAACAGCACTCTTGGTGGCATCACCATTCACATCCAGGGTGATAACGCCCGTCACACCTTCGAAGTTCTCCGTTGCCGCCAGGGCATCACGGATGGCCTCCGGTTCGGCGCTGCCCGCCCGCTCGATGGCATCGAGAATCACCATATAGGCATCAAACCCAAGGGCGGCAAAGGCATTGGGCTCTTTACCGAATTTATCGGTGTAAACCTCGACAAATTCCTTTGAGATGTCAGTTACAGTAGCTTCAGGACTGTAGTGGGTGCTGAGCACGACACCTTCCACATCGGCACCGCCCACCTCGATAAACTCCGGAGCCTCCCAGGTGTCACCGCCGAGGAAGGGCTGCTCTATCCCCAATTCCCGTGCTTGCCGGATCATAAGGGCACTGTCACCGTAAAGACCGGGGGCAAAGATTACATCGGGATTATGGTTTTTCACGGTAGTCAGCTGGGCAGTGAAATCCTGGTCCCCCTTCTGATAGTCCAGGACTGCCAGAATGCTATCTTCACTTCCCGTGAATTCAACGAAGGCTTCCTGGAAATAATTGCCCAAACCGACGGCATAATCGTCGGCCACATTGCGAATAATTACAGCCGTATCGGCACCCAAATCCTCAAAGGCATACTGGGCCATGACCCGGCCCTGGAAGGGGTCAATAAAGCATACCCGGAAATAGTAGTCATTGCCCAGGGTAACCAGGGGGTTGGTGGGAGAACAACCCACAACGGGAATGCCCTTTTCCTGGGCCACGGGGCCGCCGGCCATGGACATACTGCTGCCATAGCTGCCGATAATGGCAACCACATTGTGGTGCTCGATCAAACGATGGACGGCATTGGCCGCTTCCGATTTATCCGTCTTGTTATCTTCCAGGAACAGCTGTACCTTCTTGCCCAAAACCTCAGGATAGAGCTCGTTGGCCAGCTCTATCCCTTCCCAGGTCATCTGCCCCCCGGCGGCAGAATCCCCGGTCATAGGCTCATAAACACCGATCCGGATTACAGCATCCCCTGCCTCTTCACCGCCACCGCCGGTTTCTGTCCCGCCGCAGCCGGCCAGGGTCAGGGCTGCCACCAGTGTTACTACCAGAGCGATTATTAGTCCTTTCTTCTTCACATTTTTCCCTCCCTATAATAATGTCTAACTTCGAACCCCCAGCAATATAAGTATGCACTCCCTTCCTTTGCACAGCCCCCCTTTGTGTCTACAGCAAGGTGCCATTTCACCCTGTGTATACATTTGTTTATGGTGTATAGACACTAGCAATTCTATTATATTTGACCTTCTTCGCGAAATTCCTGCCGGTAATAAATTTTATTGGGTTACAATTTTTGGGGAGCTACCTATGCCCTTAACCTGCACCGGCTGCCATCCACCGCCTGCCCCTCTGCCCCTTTCGCCATGCCCCTCTACCAGGAATGCTGTCCTTAGCTTAATGTAAGGGAGGCAAAGGGACCGTCGTAAAACCTGGTACAGGCAACTCCTGTCCGCAAATAATCATTAATAAACCTCCTGCAAATCCAGCAGTATGATTATTGCACTTTTTTCCTTGCTCCGAAGCCATTATCCTCTGGAATGGGACTGGGCCAGAAGGCTGCCGCATAAGCCAAATAATAAACCAGTTACCACCAGCAGGGGGCTGACGGTCAGGGCGACCGCCACCCCGGGCCGGAGGGGCAAAAAGGGCAGGGCAGCCTGCAGACGGGAAAAGAGAAAGGGAAAAGACAGGAGGGCCGACAAAAAGGACATCAGTCCCCCCGCCAAACCCAGCAGGGAACCCTGCAACAGAAAGGGCATAACGGCAAACCAGGGCCCTGCTCCCAACAGACGATATATTTCCATTTCCTCTTCTCGGGCCATTAAACCCAGGTGGACGATATGGGAGATAGTGATCATCATCACTATCCCGACAAAGATCAGGGTAAAGAGGGCTCCCAGGCGCAAGACCGTAGAAAGCCGGGTCAAACGCTCCATGGTTTGGCGGCTGTCCCGCACCCCATCCACACCCGAAAACTTTTCCGCCTGGCGGGCCACATCGAGACCTTGTTCCGGCCTGACCCTCACTTCAAAATAACTGAGAAAGGGATTGAAGCCGGTCAAGGCCGCCAGCTCAGCGCTGTAGGACCCCAGAACTATGTTCATCTCCTCCAGGGCTTCCTCCTGGGAGATAAAACGGACAGCAGTCACCCCATCCAGTCCCTGCAGTTTTTCTCCCAGTACTTCTGCCTGGGCCGCTGTGACATCCTCTTTGAGGAAGACGGTCACAGCCGCCTCTTCCCCCAATTGTGCGACCAACCACTGCACCTCTTCTCCACCGGCAAAGACAAAGGCAGCAAAAAGGAGGAGCAGGGTAATGCTGACCAGGGAGAATATTACTGCCACCGGGCGGCTTCTGGCATCTCGCCAGGCCTCAGCCAAGAAATAGCCAAGATTGGTAAACACTCATTCTCCCCCCTTGTCGCCGCAGGCTGTTTGTTCCCAGCCGTTGCCCGCGACTTCTTGCAGGCAACCCTGCTTAAGTACCAGCACCCGCCCCTGCAGCCTTTCCAGTAAGCGGGAATCATGGGTAGCCACCACCCGGGTGATCCCCTTATCCCCGGCCCGGGCCAGGACATCAGCTACAAAACCTACACTGGCAGCATCTAAATTCCCGGTAGGTTCATCGGCTAACAGCAGCCGGGGCTCCCGCACTACCGCCCGGGCCAGGGCAACCCGCTGCCGTTCCCCCCAGGAAAGGGTCTGTACCAGATTGCCTGCCTTGTCTGTCAATCCTACTTCTGCCAGGGCAGCCATGGATTTTTGCCGGTTTTCCGACCAGGGTACCCCGAGTACCCTTAAAGAAAGGGCCACGTTTTCCAGAGCCGTGCGCCCGGGTATAAGCTTAAAATCCTGGAATACAGCCCCCGTCAGACGGCGCAGATGGCGGATATCTTTGGCCTGGGGTTTAACCAGAGAAATACCGGCCACTTCAAGCCCTCCGGCCGTCGGCTTTTCCATCCCCAACAGCAATTTCAATAAGGTGGTTTTCCCCGCACCGCTGGCACCGAGCACATAAACAAGTTCCCCCGCTGTTATCTTTAAATTTATGTCCTGTAAGGCCTGGTTCCCATTCTCGTAAACCTTGGCTACCCCCCGGGCACAAATCAATCCTACCCCTCCTTGTAAAGCCCTTTATCTCCCGCAACCGCAAGCCGTCCTTGTTTCACCCATCAAAACCCTACCACCATTTCCAAAGCATCATTGGTCACATTTATGTCCCGCAGGCGAATCCCGGGAAGCAGGGAAGATATAGTGAGGGTAAAGTGGGTTTCCTCCCGGTAATCGGCCAGAACCGTGGGGCTGATGGGCATTTCCCAAAGCCAGATTTCTTCTACATCAAAGCTGCCCTCCCTACCCCCTTCTCCAAGGGATAAATTTCCCTTCAGGGTGAGACCCCGCTCCGGGACGGTGAAAATAAGCTGGCCATCTGCGCCGGCAAACTGGGCCCCCTTCAAGATGGGAGAAGAGGAAAGGCTGGCATTAAGGGCCGTAAAGGGAAGCTGGCCCTTTAACCCTCCCCTTGTTAACTGCCAATCGATCTGCAGGGCACCCTGCCCACCGGTGTACATCAAGTTGATTAACTCTGCCGCGGCCCCCTTTAAGTAGGGGATTAGCTCCTCTAACCACATGCTCTCCAGCTCCGCCAGGTATTTCTCGTATACCTGCCTCCGGTCGCCGAGACCGGCCAGGCTGGCCTCCATTTGTACCCTGGTATCCTCTAACTCCCGCAGTTTATCCTTCGCCTCGGTCACCACCCTCTCCAATTCATCCCGGGTGGCGGTGAGGGCTTTCCTTTCGGCAACTGCCGTCTCCCTGGTCAAAACCAGATGCTGCAGGGCCCGTTCCACACCCCGGACGGCCAGAAAAATTGTATCAAGGCGCTGCCAGAAATCGGTGAAGGAGGCAGCACCCACAATTAGATCGAGATAAGAAACGGGGCCCAGCTTCTGCAGCCAGCGCAGGGCTTCGGTAGCAGTGCTCCTGGCTTCTTCGTAATGGATAACGGCTTCCTCATAGTCAAGCTCGGCCCGGGCCAGGGCTTCTGCCACCTGTTCCTGTCTTTCCTGCAGAGCAGCCAGTTCCCTTTCCAGCTCCTTGATACTTTCCGTAACTAAAAAAAGCTCGGCCAGGGTTTCTTTCTCATCCAGATCCAGGGATTCAAGCTGCCGGTGGAGCTCCCCCAGGGGAGGCAATGTTTCACCCCGCCCTTTGCCCTGCCCCAGGGGCAGGGCGAGGAACATACAGGCAAAGAGAAAAAAAGCCACCAGCAGGGCCTTTTTCCTTATGTATGCCATAATCTTTCACCTCGAAGATAGGCTGCAGCCCTTCAGCAGCACCGGGCAAATCCAGCCAAAGGGACAACCCGCGAACTTAACCTTAAATAATTTAATGAAACAGCCCCCACTTTTTATGAGCCTTTAATTCTACATGCCGCCAACCTTTTCCTGCCTCCTATAAAACACTCTTGACCCTAACACGATCCCGTGAGTACTCCAAAAACAGCAACCGGCATGCACATCTACTTGGAAACTTTATGCCGTCTCCGGGCGTCTACAAATATAACAATATTTTGACGGTGGGAGAGGAGTGTTAAGATTGGCAAAAAAACCGGGGTTTCTTCTGGCCCTATTGCTAACCCTGGTATTTCTGCTCCCCGGCTGCCTGCCCGATCAACCCGGGGAGAAAAATGGGAAAAGTACCGTGGAAAAAGAACCCGCAGCTACCACTGCCCCGCAAAAGGAAGAGGGCGATGATTTCACTCTCTACAGGGGTACCGGTGCTGAAATATGGGCCATCCCCGGACTGCCGGATTATTTCTTGGCCGCGGGTTGGCTGAGCGAAGAAGAGATTCTGGGGTTAAGCGGGACCAACCCCCTCCGGGTCAAGGTGAAGAACAGCTCCTCTACCTCCCTTGGTGTCACCGCCTGGGGTATCCGCCCTGCCCCCGACCGGGAACAGTTTCTCTTTCGGAATGAAGACGGGATCCAGCTCATTGACCGGGAGGGAGCCGGGAAGAAGCTCCTCTGGTCAGAACAAAGGGAAGGAGCAGCACTGCAAGGAGGCCTCTGGTCCCCCACTGGAA
>DUVO01000183.1 GCA_012841005.1 Bacillota bacterium
GACCTCCTCTCATTTAGGGCAAAGCCGGAGGTAGCATAATTCCCCCCCCATTATATGTGGTACCATCTAATTGTAGCACATTTCAGCAGGCATGACAACAACACCACCCGGAACACGGGACCATTACCGGAAAACTTCATCCTTCAAGACCCCGATATAAGGGAGATTGCGAAATTTTTCTGCATAATCCAGGCCGTATCCCACCACAAACCGGTCTGGAATGCTAAAACCGCAATATTTCACCGGTACATCCACCGCCCTCCGCTCCGGTTTGTCCAGAAGGGTACAGATCTCGAGGCTCACCGGCTTGCGAGAATAGAGGTTTTTGTACAGGTAATGGAGGGTAAGACCAGAATCGATAATATCTTCCACAATGAGAACATCCTTGCCCTCGATACTCTGCTCCAGGTCCTTGAGTATGCGGACCACACCGGAGGTCTCGGTAGAGGCACCATAACTGGAAACCGCCATGAAGTCAAAGGAGACGGGAATAGTCATATTCCGGGACAGATCGGCCAAAAAGAGGACCGCTCCCTTCAAAACGCAGATTAAGTGTAATTCCTTCCCCCGGTAGTCCCGGGAAATTTCTGCCCCCAGTTCCTGTACCCGCTGCTGCAGCCGCTCTTGTTCAATCAAAATCTCTTTAATCTCTGCTAACATTGACGTCAATTGTCTCTCCCTTCACAGTATCTGTTTCCACAACAAGCACCTGTTTTGTTTCCGGTTTTACGACAAACCTTTGGTCCCGCCTCCTTCCCACCACCCACATAATCTCATTTCCCGTCGTAAGAAGGGGGATGCTGTCCCGCCGGTCCCGGGGTATTTTGGCATCGATGAAAAAGTCCTTCACCTTCTTTGCCCCACCAAGACCCCGGGGATAAAAACGGTCCCCCGGGCGACGGTTCCGGACAAAGAGGGGTTCTGAGATGCTTTCCCGGGCAAAAAGTCCCCTCTTCCGGCCGGGTCTGAGGTGGGGACCAAGGTCCCGGCGGTCAACCACCCGGGCCTTCAGCTTCAACCCGGCAGCCGGAACAATGATTTCTCCCGGCACCGGCAGGGGGTAACAAAAGGGAAGGGTCCCCTCTTCTTGCCCTTCTTCCCGGACAATTACTTCCCGGTAGTTCCTTTTTATTTCTATTCCCCCCGGCAGAGAAAGGCGGGCACCAACCCGACCCCTTTGCACCAGCATCTCGGCCGACTGCAAATGGACCTGCAGCAGGTCCACACCATCTCCCTTTACCGCAATAATTGCCCGGCGGAGAATACGGCGGAGAAGAACCGGGGAAAGATCTTGAAGCATGTCCAGGTTCAGGGAAACCATGTTATCCTTTGTTCCCGTTGCAACCCTATCATACCATTTCCGGGCTTCCTGGTCCAGGTACTCGTTTTCTTCCCGCCACAGGTGGGCATTGCCGGCCAAAAGCTGCCTCAAGTTTGGATTAAACTCAGCCTCCAGCCAGGGCAGCAACTTCAGGCGAATTTTATTCCGCAGGTAAATGGGTTCCTCATTGGTCCTGTCCCACCGGGGTTTGAGCCCCTCTTCCCGGCAGTAGGCCAGGATCTGGGCCCGGTCCACTTCTAAAAGGGGGCGTATAATATCCACCTCCCCCGTCCGGCGGACCGGGGGAATCCCCCCTAATCCCGCCAGGCCCGAGCCCCGGAGGAAACGCATCAAAACCGTCTCCACCTGATCGTCCAGGCTGTGGCCCAGGGCAATCTTCTGGCAGCCGCTTTCCCGGGCAGTATTGATAAAAAAGTCGTAGCGCACCTCCCGGGCGGCAGCCTCCAGGGAACCCCCGTGATCCGCCCGGTAGGCAGAAACATCGACCCGTTTGATTACCGCCGGTATTCCCAGGGAAAAGGCCATTTCTTCAACATGACGGGCATCCTGGTATGATTCTTCCCCCCGCAGCATGTGGTCCAGGTGGGCGACCATAAGGACAAGACCCAGTTCGTCCCGCAGGCGCCAGAGTATATGAAGGAGGGCGGAAGAATCAGGACCACCCGACACCGCCACCAATACCCTGTCACCAGGTGCCAGCATCTGGAAACGGTCCAGGGTTTTTCTGACTTTTTCCAACATTTTACATCACCAGCTTCCCTGTACCTTTTTCTGCACCGGGCCGGGTTTTCCTGCCGGGTGAAAACAGAAAAACCCTCCCCCCTGTAGCCGCTCCACTATTGATTATACCCCGGAGGAAGGGGAATTCTTCAGCATATAAGTTTAGTTTCGATAACATAAAGGAAACCTTTTCCCTACACCCGGCGGCCAATCAGTCCTCCCGGTCCACCCGGGCAACCAGCACGGCCATATCATCGGCATGCAAACCAGGTTGTTTCCCGGCTTCAGCCAGGATCCAGCGGGCCATTTCCCCCGGTTCATCAGTATTGGCCTTCCGGAGCAGATCCAGAAGCCAGCCGGATTTCCCGTCCTCCTCCCCCTTCTCTCCCGTCACCCCATCGGTCACCATTACAATGAGATCACCATCCCGGAGGCGTCGTTTCACCGGCTGGACGTTGATATCTTCCACTATGCCAATGGGCGGTGAAGGGGTGTGGATCAGAGCCACATGCCGCCCCCGCTTTATGTAGCTGGTACAAGAACCCACCTTGACAAATTCTGCTTCCCCGGCATAGAGATCGAGGACAACCAGGTCAACGGTGGCAAAACTGTCTTCCCCTGAGCGCAGCATCAGGATATTATTAATTGTCCGCAGGCTCAATTCCTCATTAAAACCCGCATTTAAAAGCCTTTCCAGGAGAGCGATTGTTGTGGCCGATTCTTCTGCCGCCCTGGCCCCCACCCCCATGCCATCACTCAAGATAAGGGCTACCCGGCCGTCCCTGAGCTCCTCCACACTGTAATTGTCCCCGGAAACGGAAGATCCTTCCCTGGCCCGGCTGGCCCCACCGGTTTCCACGGTAAAGAGGCGGGCCGATACCAGGCGAAGAAGGCAGTGCCCGCCGCCGGTGCGAAGGGCACACTGCCGTTGTTCCAGCCGCAGACGCCGGCCGCAAACCCTTTCGGCCAGGGGCCTTATAATCCGGCTGCATTGGGCATTGGCCCGGCATCCCAACTTGCCAATATTGATCTCCAACAAATTGCCCGCACTACACATGACATTGGCATGGGTGATCTCCAGCTCGGCAGCCGCCAGCTGTTTCAGCAGGGAATTGGTCAAACCTTCCCGGTATTGCACCTCAACATTGAGTTCCCGCGCCAGGTCGGAAACAATCCCCGCAACCCCCCGGAGCTGGTTGGAAACCATGCTGCCCTTTTCGCCGAACCGCTTTTGCCAGTACAGGTTGAGCCGGTGCAGTTCATGAAGGTGGACAATCTCCGTTACCAACTCGTTTACCCGGATACAGCGGCGCCTCAGTTCCGGGGGAATTTGTTCCCGCTCCAACCTGCCCCGGATTTCCACCAGTCCGATAAGGTCGAAAAGAAGCCGGTAGGTTTTATAAAAATCCTCTTCCCAGCAGCTCTGGTACAGGTTACAACTTTCACAGACCTCATGGCAAATGTCACGGAAAAGCTGGTTTAGCCGCTCTTCTTCCTGGAACCTCTCGGTAACGGCGATTTCATCCAGGGTACCGGCCAGTTCGGTGAATACCGCCGCCACCTCCGCCAGGCGCCCGGCCGCCACCTGCCGTATCCTCTGGTCGTATTCCTGCTGCAGCCGCCGGTTCTCCAGGGTGCCGGGCACCAGCCGGGCTACCTCGCTGACATAGCGGGAGGGAGTTAATAGGAGGAGTCCCAGGGCCAGCACCGATTCAAGGATTACCTGTTCGAGATTGACGGCATGTAATAGATAGAAGGACAGGAGCAGATCCCCGACCACAAAACTCAGGCCGGCGCCAGATTTACCCACCCCGCGAAAAGCACCGGCCAGAAGACCGGCAAAGGCATAGGCCCCGGGGGCACTAACCGGTAAAGTGCCCAGCAGAATATTGGTAACACCATAGGCCGTCCCCAGGGCCGCCCCCATTCCCGCTCCCCCGGCCAGGGCCAGAAGCATAATCAAGTATTTACCAAAAACCTGCCGCAAGGACAAAACCCCAAATTCCAGCCCGGAAAAACCGAGCATGACCATGGCCCCCAGGATAACCAGGCAGACACTCTCTTCATTGTCAAGGCCCCGCAGGCTCCCCCTTCTGGTGAGGACCGGCATTCCATAGAGAAAAATCATACTGAGGACAAAGACCAGTATTCCTTCCATCCCAGCCTGCAGCAATCCACCCAGGTGGGACCCCGTTAAAGCTAAGGACAGACCCCGGCCCAAAAAGGTTACCACCAGGGCCAGGAAGGGCGGCTGCAGCCAAAGGGAAGACCGGCGACCCAGGTATGCCGTGAGAAAAAACAAGACTGCATACATAACCCCACCCTGAAACGCCTGGTAGAGGTCTCCTGTAGAGAGGAAACCGAGGAAAGACCAAAAGGCCACCACCGGAGCCCTTGATCTGTCCGAACTGAGTACCCCAGTAAAAAAGGCCAGGCCAGGGACAGGTGACCCGGGAAACAAAGCAGCCCGGCTGACAAGAAAGGCCACCGGGGAGAGAAGCCCGTTGTGACGACTGAACAGTGCGCCAGGTAAAGATTGAAACGACATAAGAGGCACCACCTTCTGGTATATTTTGGCAGTACCTCTATTGTACTATCTCCCCCCGAAAGGATTGTGTAGTAATGGGGGAACTCCAGTTTATTTTTCTCGACAGAAAATGTAATAATTAAGTCAAAGGGACGACCACAGGCCGCATTTGGAGGTTAGAAATTAGAGGTTGGAAGTTAGAAAGGCTACCGTACAACATTTCTTTCGCCTTCTCTTGAACCATTTTTGTTACCCGCGTGTCCTGACCTAACAAAAGCAATTGTCAATTGTCCATTGTCAACTGTCAATTGCTTTAACTATAATTCAACAGCCTCTCCTGGTATTCCCGCACCAGCCCATCCTGCAGGAATGAAACCAGGCGCCCGAAAAAGACAGCCGCCTCGCCCCGGGTAATGGTCGCCTGGGGCCGGATCCGGCCGTAACTGTCAGGTTCCAAAAGGCCAATCTCGCCGGCCACATAAATGGCATCCCTGGCCCAAAGGGGAATTTGCTGATCATCCAGATAAGGCAGCCTGTAGGGAGGGACCGGAGCCAGCCGCTCCAAACCCAGAAGTTTAACGGCCATCACAGCAGCCTGGGAACGGGTGACGGCCTCCTGGGGTTGAAACAGGTTATACCGCCCCCCCTCCACAACCCCTTCCCGGGCCAGGGCATTGATATAAGGAGAATAGGGGTGCTCCGGGGGGACATCGGGAAAAAGCTGTTCCTCTGGAATCTGGACCTCAATCCCCCCTGCCCGGACCAGGGCCCGGGCAAATTCTCCCCTGAGCATGGGTAAGCCCGGGGCAAAGTAAAGGCCGATGGGTTCCAAAATTCCCAAACTGGCCATCTGTTCCACCTGTTCCTGGGCCCAGTGTCCCCTGATATCCCGGAAAGCGGGCACAGGTAAGCGCTCCTGCTCCAGGGGTGTGGTGGCATACAAAACATCGGAACCCCGGTTCCGCCCCGACAGTTCCCCGTCCTCGTTCCAGGCGGGAAGGTCATACTCATAAGCCAGAATGTCTTCCCCTGTCGTAGTGACAAGATACCCCCCGGAAAAACTGATGGATGTAGGTTCATTGGCTACATAAGTCATTTCCTGCCTGCGGGTAAAGGAGGCTTCCTCCCGGACTGTCCCGAGCCAGGGAATATGTTTTTCTCCCTCCTCCCGGACAAAATCACCCTCGAGGGTAATGACAACCTTCCTATTTTCGACCTCCCCCCAGGGAGAGGTATACCCCACCGTTTCACCGCTCTGGGATACCACTACCTTCCCTTCCCCGCGGTTTTTGTCATAAACCTTACGCCCGAACCAATTCCCGGAAAAATAATCTACCCCGGGGCGGTTGTCGGTAATACTGGAAAAATTGAATTGATAACCGGTATCATCCACCTGGTAACGATCTTCTCCGGCCATAACCGTTTCCCGAAAGCGAGAAACCGAGGTTTCCCGCAAAATTTGCCGCCCTTCCTGGCGCCAGGTAGTGGTTAGGGTCAGGGTTCGGTTGAGCCTGATCCCTTCCTGCCTGTTCTCCAACTTAAAGGTATAACGGTCGTCAATCCGGTCTCCCCGCGGCCGGCCGGCACGGATGTCCAGGGTGCCCGTCAGAACAACGGGCTTGCCGGTGATATAAATGACCTCCTGATAGCTGTTGCCCCGGCCGGCGCCGCTCTCAAAGGTCGGGGCAATTGCCTGGGCCCGGGCGGCCGCCGGTATCAGGCAGAAGAACAATGCTGCCAAAACCACTGCAGTTGTTTTCTTCATCATCACATTCCCCCTATTGAACCAGGATTACCCTGCCCTTCATCCCTTCCCGCACCAGGTAGAGGTTGTCACCCGGCTGCAGCTCGGACCAGGAAATGCCCCGCCTCCCCCGGGCTGTCACGGCCTCCCCGGCGTCTATATCCAGTGCCCCCGGGTAAAGTCGCCATTCCCGGCTGGCATTGTTCCAGTCCTTGACCCTCTCCAAGGTAATAACCCCCGTCTGCCGGTCTATGCTTTGAATCCGGCCGACAGTAACCCGTTCACTTGCGGCTGTTTTGCGGGGCCACATGCCAAGGGCCACCGTTTCCTCACCCTGGGCCAGGACAAGGACAGAAGTCCCCTCATAGTCTTCCCGGGACCGCCTTTGCTCAAATTCCCCTTTGGTCAAAGGCTTATTCATCCCTCCCCTGGTGTTATCCCAGAAAAGGGTATCCTGGTTCAGCCGCAGATCGCGGGTGGCACTTCTCCGCCACTCCCGCCACCGGTGCTCCTCCAGGCTGCTTATATACTCCAGCTCCAGGTAATTGAAGCCGATACTCTCCAATCTCCCCCAGTAAATATCCAGTTTTGGCTCTTCGACATCTTCGACAGAAACCACCAGAGCCTGCAGGGGGCCGGTTCCCGAACTGGCAGCCAGGATCAGCACCTCTTGCCCCCTTTCCAGGACAGTGGGATCAATGAGTCGTTCCTCCCAGAGGAATATGGTTCCGGGGCCATACTGGAGATAATCCCGATCCAGCTCGATCTCCCCGGCAACCGAGTCCACAGCCCGGATTTTACCGTAATACTCCCGGGCAAAACCCGCTTTGACCACTATTTTAATTGCCTGTTCCCGCCCGTAACCGGCCTGAACGGCCACATAAACCTCTTCCCCGGTAAAACCGGCCGCCAGTTCCCCGGGGGTAATCTTGCGCCCGCCGGTGTAAATCTCCACCCCCGGTGCCAGTTCCAGGCGCAGGGAAGAGGAAACAGGCTCCCAGGTCGCCATATTGAACTGCTCCGGTCGGGCAAGGACTATTTCCCGGGTGAGGGGAGAAACCAGGGTGATGGTTCCCCGGTAGAGTTTGCGGACCCTCTGCCGCCCTTCGTCCACCAATACCCGGGCGGGAGTGTCCCCCTCCGGGTCATTAAAGTAAAGGGTTACCCTGTCCCCTGGCCGCAAATCACCGGCCTGCTGCCGGGTTCCTGCCCGTAGTATAACGGTACCCGGGTCCAGGTGGTAAGATTCCTCCCTGCCCTCCCGCAGGATAACCAGGGTATCTCCCTTTAGGTTGCGTACCTGCCCGGTCCTGACCCGAGCCCCGGGAGCCAAATAGCCCCCCTGCCCTTCCGGGAGAAAGGCAGTCACCCCCACAATATTACCATCCTGAACTTCCAGGTTTGCCTCCTGCCCCGGAAAGAGCTCCTCTACCCGGGCCGGGTAACCATTCAGGCTGACCTCTACCCCCGGCTCTATGAAAAAACGGCTCCGCTGTCCCTGGAGGTTGCTGAAATCTAACCAGCCCCGCTCCGGGTCAATATCCTCGATCCTTCCCTGGAGCAGGTGGGTGGGGGAAGTCAAAACTTCAACCAGGAGAACCTCATCCCGTACCAGGTAATACCGGATCAGATCACCAACCTGCAGCATTTCCCTTCCCCCGACCCTTCCTCCCCGGCTCACTACCAGGCTCCCTGCCTTTGCCCCCTGGGACTGGGATGGGGCCGTCAGGAATTGGAGCAGGGTACCCTCCGGGGTGACGATGTGATATAGTCTCTCTCCCCACCCCTGGCCATAGGAAGAAAATTCCTCGCTGTCGATAACCTGACCCCGGCCTGCCGTAATTCCCAGGGAAGGCAGGAATTCATCGCCCACACTGTCCAGGAGGGCGGCCAGCTCTCCCCTTTTCATGATCTGGGTGGGTGCCAGCAGCCCCGGACCCACGCCCTTTAAATGTCCCATTGCCAGCAAGGCCTCCACTTCCCCCAGGTATTGGCCGGCCACCTGGGGCCAGTCCAGGAAACTGCGCACCAGCTGCGGTGTGGCCACCGGGGACACACCCAGGGCACGAACCAGCCAGGCGGCCACCTCCTGGCGCCTGGCCCCATCCTGCCAGTTAAGCTCTGCCGCCTCCCCGGGGGTGATCACCCCCGCCTGCTGGGCCGCCAGAAGATATGCTGCCGTCGGATCGGCGGCGGGAACCCTTAGCGGCCCTTGGGCTTCCAGGCCAAGTAAGCGCAGGAGGGCCTGCAGCACCTCGAGCCGGGTAGCACTAGCCTCAGGAGAAAACCTATTGGCCTCCCGGTCATCTAAAATGCCCAGGGCTACCTGGCGGATAATAGCCCCCTGGGCCCAGTGACCCTCCACATCGTTAAAATTGAGCCGTTCCCTCAAGATTGCCCCAGAGGGGGTGGCGGAGTAAACTTGACCATAAGCGCCCCGGGCAGTCCCCACCATTCCCCCCAGCAAGAAGACCAGTAGTCCCACGGTTACTGCTTTTTTTATTATTCCCGTCATCACAGCCCCTCCCGAACTGGACATTATTAGAGATAAGAGTTTGGAAGTTGGATCCGCTGTGCCGGAAATCCTCTATCTTTGGTACCACAAGGCGGCATAACGTCCCCTTTGAATTTTTATCGGCACAGGCAACGCTATTCTTTAACTTCCCTGCCGGGCAGGATAACCAGTTTTCTCATGCTGCCGGTATTTTTCTTGCCTTTTCAAGGCTGTAGACCCCATATCTAATAATTTCCGGTGGCCAACTGCAGGCAGAGGATAAAAACAAAGGGAGCACCGATTTTAGCAGTGCTCCCCCCGCTTTGGTGACCCTAGGGGGATTCGAACCCCCGTTACCGCCTTGAAAGGGCGGTGTCTTAACCGCTTGACCATAGGGCCATACTATTTATTAATGTTCCCTCGTGCAGTTCAATATTCTACCACAGGGCCTCTCACCCGTCAACCAATACCGCAGAGAAAAAATTGGTTCTGCCAGACCTCGAGCGCCAGTACTTTTATTGATTAAGATTACTGTCTATAGAGACAGCGTTGATATAGCACAAAAAATAAACCCAGCCAAGCTGGGTCTGGACACCAATGGTAGCGGCGGAGGGATTTGAACCCCCGACACTGCGGGTATGAACCGCATGCTCTAGCCAACTGAGCTACGCCGCCAGGATAAATAATGGTTGCGGGGGCTGGATTTGAACCAGCGACCTCCGGGTTATGAGCCCGACGAGCTACCAGACTGCTCCACCCCGCGTTGAATCACTTCCCCTTCCGACACAAATCATTATAACATATATACTAAAAACGTCAAGCCACCTGAAAACCTTAAACCCAACATTAAGCGGGGGACCCGTCACAGCCGTATCCCCCGCCTCCAGACAGCCAATTATTTCTTTTTCTATTATCTAATCATCGTGGGTACAAACATATCAATTATCCCAATTACAACGGCAGCCAGGAGGGCTCCGAGCATGGAAACACTCAACCCCGGTACAAAAAACTGCACAGCATAGATGACGACGGCAGAGACGATAAACCCGACTATACCGTGGCCATAGGGTGAGATATTCCTCCCTGCCACCATCTCAATCAGGTAACCTACAGCAGCAATTGCAATGGCTGCAATGAGGGCATTGCCAAAGGTCAAGCGGGAAAACCCGGGAACAATGTAACCAACAAGCATCAACACCAGAGCAGATACGATAAAACGGACAACATGACCCAGCAAGGAGGTAGACTGTCCTGTTTCTGCCCTCCTACCCATACCTTCACCGCCGCCTTGGATTTCATTCTGGCCTTCTTCTGCCATTCTTTTCACCTCCTGGAATTAGTCTGCACCCTTTAGGGGGCAATTATGCATATTCCAGGAGAGTAAAAATATTGGGGCCCCAGGCGGGACAAAACCAGGCCGGGAATCCATCCCTCAGATAAAGGGGAAAAGGGATAGCCGCTGCCTGCCCCTCAGTTTCCCGGCAGAGATGGGTATTATCACCAGGGCGTTCTTAAACAAACCCCGGATTTCCCTGGGCTCCTCCATCATAGCCAGGGGGTGGCCCCAGCGACCTTTACCCGGTATCCTCCCCAAAACATGTCCCCACAGTTCCACCATCATCCCTCCACATAGAGCCTTTAGCCATCCTATGCCTGGCATAGAGAAAAGGTGCTCAGGAACCCGGCCTTTGCCAGAGCTCAACCAGCATTCCACCCAGGATGTCACCCTCGCTGGCAATGAGCTCAGGCAAGGCAAACTTTTGCAGCAGGGATGTAAGTATAACGGTGCCGGCAATGATTATATCAGCCCGCTCCGGTTGTAACCCTGTTACCCTTTTCCTCCTTTCCAGATCCATTCCGCATAACTCCGTCAGGATCTCCTGCAGGTTTTCCCGGGGCAGAATGGTACCATGGACCAATTCCGGCACGTAGTTCTCCAGCCCCAAGTATATAGCAGCCAGGGTGGTAACTGTACCGCCTGCCCCCACCACAAGCACAGGTTCGCCGGAGGCGGTAAAGGAGCGCTTCTCAATCCCCGCCAAAACCTCCTCCACCTTCTCCCGCAGGCACTGTAACTGGAGAAAAGTTACAGGGGCCTTCCAGGCTGGAAGGTAGCTTTCAGTGAGCCTGACCGCCCCCAGGGGGAGGCTGGTTACAGCCTCAATTCTTCGACCCTCTCCCCTTATTAACTCGGTACTGCCGCCCCCGATATCAATTACCAGGGTGGGGCCGCTGGCAGCAAGGGGTAATTGGCCCGTAACTCCCAAAAAACATAGTCTTGCTTCCCCTTCCCCGGAAAATACCTCCAGTTCCAGTCCCGTGGCCGCCTTAAGGCGCCGGGAAAACTCCTTCCCGTTGGCCGCTTCCCGGACGGCACTGGTCGCTCCCACCCGGATCCTTTCCACCCCCAAAGCCCGGCACCGCCCCCAAAAATCTGCCGCGGCTTTAATGGTACGCAGCTGGGCCTCCTCCCCGAGGTTTCCCCCCCGGGTCAAACCTTCACCCAAACGGGTGGTAACCAAGCCCCTTCCCCGCGGGAAAAATTCCCCCTCCTCGACCTCGGCAACAAGAAGGCGGGTCGAATTAGTCCCGATATCAATGGCTGCCCACAGGGCCATCCCCTAACCTCCCCTTCAGGAACAAGGCGACAGGAAGCCCCTGCCACCCTGTTATTTTTTCTTCTAACAAATAAGCATTCCCCCCAGGGAATGCTTATAGAACCATTCATAAAGCCCTATTAAGAATACTTCGTGCCTCTACCCCCGCGCTTGGCGTCGGTGCTCCGGCGCAGATCTGTCTGCCTCTCGTCACTATCCTTCAGGAATCGGGCCAGCTTGTCCTCGAAGGACAGCTCATGTGAGTGACGCGGGGACCGGGACATAGGTTTTTGTTTGCTATCCGGCTTATTTACCTGCCGGATGGAAAGGCCAATCTTCCCTTCTTTAATGCTTATAACCTTGACCTTGATCTTATCATTTTCTTTTAAATAATCCTTCACATCATGGACATAGGCATCGGCAACTTCTGAAATATGAACAAGACCAGTACTTCCCCCCGGCAAAGACACAAAGGCCCCAAAATTTGTTATCCCGGTAACTTTCCCTTCAACAATACTCCCCACTTCCAAGGACATCCTCCAGTTGTTCCTCCCTTATTGTGTAAATCCTGTGGACACATTTCACTGATTATAGTATAGCGGGATAGCCCCGTCATGTCAAGAAAACCCATCATTCTTCCCACCGGGGAATCAATATCATCTCTCCCGGTTTTACCAGGCCCAATCCCTCCCGGGCTGCCTGTTCGACCCAGGCTTCGGTCTCCATTAGCCTGACCATTTCTGCCAACCGTTCATTTTCTGCCTCCATTTCGGCGACCTGTCTTTCCAGCTCGTTTATCTCCCGGTACATCCCCCAGATCCGCCCAATATTACCAGAACTCGTATACAAAAGCAGGCCAAGCAACAGGCATATTCCCAGTAAGAGGGGCTTCTTTCCCCCCCGGTATTTTCTTTTTTTCTTAATTACCCGTTTCTTTTCCGGGTAATCCGGTACTCTGACAGTAGGGACAGCCACGGGCAGTGCACCTCCCCTTGGGCCACCTATATGCGCTTCCTTGCACCCATTGTTTCGACGGGGAAAAAGGAAACTCCTCCCGGGGAGGGAAGTTTCCTTTACTTTTTTCTGGTAAAGAACAAGAGTTTATATTTAAGCAGCCGGTAGAGCAACCGCAAGCGCCGGCGAAAGGCCTGCCTCCAGCGGCTGCCGATTCCCCCTGCATAGCCCCTGCCCCTGACCACCAGCCCGTCGGCCCTCTTCTGTACCCACCGGAAAGGGACAAAGAGAAGGGCAAAAAGGCGATAAACAGGCCGGAATAACGCTGCAGTGAAAATCCTCTTTGTGATAGCAATCACCCGGCTCAAAACCTCGATCAATTTTAAGGCAATTTTTAGAACCAGGGGACTCAACAGGCGGTAATACAGAAAAAGCCCCAGAAAAATACCGAGAAAAATATAAGAGCGGACTTCCCCAAAATTAACCTGCAGGAGTACCCCATAGGTAAACCCGGCCACGAAAAGCCAAAAAAAGCAGTCCCCCAGGGCGGTAAACAACCACCGGGGCCGGATTAAGCCCCGGGCAACCCGGTAGAGATCAAAGACAAAACCAACTCCTACCCCGGTTATTACCATCCAGCCAAGGGTGATGAGCTGCTGCCCTGAACTGGTCACCGACCTCCCCCCTCAGCACCGCTAGCGAAAGAGCCGGCCCAACAGCCCCTTGCCCTTTGCCCCCGGGCTCTGGGAATATTCCAGGGCGGCAAATAAACCCTCCACCTCCATTTTCCCCGCCTCTAAATCAAGATGCTTTATGTGCAGATCCGATCCTGTTATTTTCAGGATCCCCCGGTTGGTCTCCACAACAATCTCCTGGTCATCAAAATTGACTACACCCTGGACGCCGGAAACCTCCATCTGCTCCCGGTCAACTAAAACCAAACGATGATGCTCTTCCACCTTCAATTTATTTTCCACCTCGCCCCCCCCTTTTTCTTTCGCACCTATCAGTGAAAAACTTCCCAGATAAAACCGCCTCACCTAAGTCAGCACTTCTGGCGGAGCGACATTGCGACAAGCGGCTGAGAAACTCGCGACGGTTCCGCAGGAC